>JAITPE010000169.1 GCA_031289575.1 Spirochaetia bacterium
GACAAATATTGTCGCATTTCATTGCCAACAAACAATAGAAAAATATTTGAAGGCATATTTGATAGAGAAAGATGTTCCCATAATAAAAACGCATGATTTAATAAAATTGAATGGGATGACAAAGGAAATAAATGATTTGGGGAGAGATGAAAAGAAATTAATTGTCATAAATGAAGTATATATAGAATCAAGGTATCCGGGGAATTGGGATTATTACCCGATGGAATACCGTCTGATGAACAAGCCAAGGAATTTATAGATTGTGCAAAAGAAATCAAAACAATAATAACTAATGAAATAAAACAAGAGACAAAAAATTAATGAAATGCATGCCCTTCGTATAACCAAAATGTAGCACAAGCCTCCGCTTCGCATAAAAGCACAAAAAATATAGACAAAATAAAAACGCTGTAATAGAGTAGCCTTACTTGGAGGTCATTATGGCAAATTACAAAGAAAGCGACAAATCACAGGGTCTATTTCTGCCATAGTTCCTCCATAACGGCTTTTTATACTTTCGTTTCAATGAAGGTAATACAGAGTACCGAACGCTCCATAAGCCGGCCGAAATAACTGATAGAGGCTTCTAACGCCGCTATTTGTCCGTCGTCGCGCTGTATTCGTAACGGTATTTTACGCGGAGTTTTTTCCTCTGCGGCCTTAAGGCATGATTCTTCAAACATCCCGCGGTCATCGGCATAAATGCTATCATACACATTGCGCGATGTCTTCATGAATGATGACGGATCAAGTCCCATTATATCATAGTACGTCTTGTTGACCCTGACGATTTCCATGCCGCTATTGGAAATTTCATAAAAGCCTATGCCGCCCGATATGCCGCCGAGCAGCTTGTCCACAAACTGGTTGCCGAGGAGCATATCGATATCGACTTTATCCTCCTCGTCCGGCATGTCAACTTTGTCATCCTGTTTCGCGCTTCCGGCCGAGGCGATGTGAGTCTCAAAGTCCTGTACCGGCATGGGGCGCGCGAAATAGTACCCCTGTATTTTATCGCAGCCGATGCTTGAGAGAAAATCAACCTGATTCTTTGTTTCAACGCCCTCCGCGATTACGGCCAATTCGAGCCATTTTGCCATTCGGACAATTGACGTGAGAATGTTTCCGGCCTTGTTCGATGTCTCAAAGGATTCCAAAAATTTCATGTCGATCTTGAGTATATCCACCGGAATATCCTTCAGCGTGTTGAGCGATGAGTAGCCGCTGCCGAAATCATCCATGAGTATTGGAAAACCGGCGCCCTGCAGCGCGTTTATTGTGGCAAGCAGCTGGTTGGGATTATCCGAATAGGCTGTTTCCGTTATCTCAATCCTGAAGAGAGTCGGATGCACTCCATACTTTCTGGTGAGCTTTACAATTTCATCAAACAAATTGCTGTTGTAAAGGCTCATGCGCGATACATTGACCGATACTGGAAAATCGGGATGCCCGGCATCCTTTCTTCTTTTGAGATAGCTGCAGGCCTCCTCCCAGACATAGTAGTCGAGCTCGGCAATGAAGCCGCTCTGTTCAAAGATCGGGATAAATTTATTCGGGGGAATCAGTCCCTTCACCGGGTGAATCCAGCGGATGAGTACCTCGGCGCTGGCCGGTTTGCCTGTTGAAACGCTGTATATGGGCTGAAGATATATTTGAAACTGCCTCGTGGAAAGCGCGTTCTTCATTTCACTTTGGATTTCCTGCTCGGCAACCATGACATCTCTCAGCTTGTTATCGTAATACGCGTAGCGTATCAGGTACTTTCCCTTGATTGTCTGCAGCGCCAGATTGGCCCTGTCGCACATGAGTTCAACCGGTATGGATGTATCATCAACAATATAGAGTCCCAATCCTACAGATATTGGATACTTCACGTCGGACGTACTAAAACGCTCGGCTATTTTTTTCTGCAGCTTGTTGATGAGAAGTTCCTCCTGCGGAATACACGCCGCGAAATGATCGCCCTCAAGGCGGCCGTATGTACCTAAGGGCGCCATCGCGTGCTGAAATAAATCGGCGATTATTTTTAATATGGTGTCGCCCGCGGCTTTTCCGAAAAGATCGTTTATCAGCTTAAAGCGTTCGATGTTGCTGCGCATCAGAACATATTTGGTACCTGGATGAGCCTTGAACATCTCGCTTGTCTGCATGTAGAAGGTGTCTTTATTGTATATTCCGGTGAGCTGATCATATTCGGCCCTGTACTGGAGTTCGGCCTTAATCTTTTGCTCGGTAGAAATATCAACCAAAACAGCATAGAACTGTATAGTTGCCTGCCCGGAAAGAATAGGCTTGGCTGTAATCATAGTCCAGAGCCAGGTTCCGTCAATCTTTAGTATGCGCACATTTATTGCAAAGGGGTGCATATCGCCGCCGAAATTGGAAAGGTTCGCCCTGTCATCGGGATGGACTATTGACGCGAAATTATTAAAGAAGATATCTCTGTGTTCCCCGCTTGAATAGCCGAACATGCCGAAGAGTCCGTCGTTTCCCATAACCATTCTTATGGAGTGTCCGTAGCCCTCGAATATGGCGATTCCGCCGGGCACTGTATCAAACATTACCTGAATTTTTTTCTGCAGCTTCGCTTCTTCCTGCAGCTTGATGTTCTCCAAACGCACAGATTCATATTCCCGCTTGGCAACAAGGTTGTTGATGCGCGGAGTAACGACCCTTGAGTCAAATGGCTTTGAAATAAAATCAGAGGCTCCTATCTCAAGGGCCTTGATCTCGGCGTCGATCTCGGCGCTCGATACAATGACGACCGGGATTTCGGCCAAATGGGGCTCTTTTTTTATTATGCCGAGAACCTCGAAGCCGTCCATCCTGGGCATGGTCAAGTCAAGTATGATGATGGAGATGCGTTCATACTCCCGGCTGATAATCTCCACAGCCTCGAGTCCGTCTCCGGCCTCAATAATATTGTACTCCTCTCCGAATATAGCCGAGAGAATAGCCCTGTTAACAGGGACATCATCAACAATAAGCAGTGTTCTGTCTTTTTCCATAAATCCTTATCCGCTTTAGAATTTCGCGCTCGTTGATACGCCCCAACCGCTCGTATTCAACGATTGGGCAAACTGCCCGTAAATGTCAAACTTAAAAAAATCGCCGTTCATGTCACACTCCTTTGTTGTTGTGCCAGTACTTGGACATTCTGTTTCTGAGTTCCGTACGGTAAGCGTCCCAGTCGGCCCGCGGCTTTGCCGCGAGCCCTTCCTCGCATGCAGCCTTGGCTACAGCCGGGGCGACATGCTCTATTACCCTTGAGTCAAACGGCTTGGGCACAATGTATTCTCTGCCGAAGGTGAAATCACGGCCGTATGCCGACCGGACACTGCCGGTAACTGGAAGCGTGGCGGCAAGGGATGCCAGCGCGTTTGCGGCCGCCATTTTCATGCCGCTTGAAATTTTCGACGCCCTTACGTCAAGCGCGCCGCGGAATATAAACGGGAAGCAGAGAACATTGTTCACCTGATTCACGCAGTCGCTTCGCCCGGTAGCCATAATAATATCATCTCTGGAGCTCACGGCGTCCTCGTACGATATTTCCGGCCGCGGATTGGCGAGAGCAAAGACTATTGGGCGCGCCGCCATTGAGCGGATCATGTCCTTTGTTACGCAGTCGGCGGCCGAAAGACCGACAAATACATCGGCGCCGGCAATTGCCTCGGCAAGAGTTCCGGCTGTGGTTTGGGCCGCGAATGCGGCCTGTCTTCCGGTTAGGCCGGATTCGCGGCCTAACCGGAGTACGCCGTCAATATCGCACATTATAATATTTTTTTTTGCGATTCCGGCTTCAATGAACATGGCCGCGCATGACAAGCCCGCGGCTCCGGCGCCGTTGAAAACCACCTTGAGTTTATCAAGGCTCTTGCCCGCAAGAGCCGCCGCGTTCATGAGCGCGGCTGTACAAATAACAGCGGTACCGTGCTGGTCGTCATGAAAAACAGGTATGCCGCATTGGGCAATGAGGCTTTCTTCGATTTCGAAGCATTCGGGAGATTTTATGTCTTCGAGATTTATTCCGCCGAATGTAGGTTCCATGAGCTTTACGGTTTGGATGATTTTTTCGGGATCCTCTGTATCCAATTCTATGTCAAATACGTCAATATCGGCAAAGCGCTTGAACAGCAGCGCCTTGCCTTCCATGACAGGCTTTGAGGCAAGGGCGCCGCGGTTGCCGAGCCCAAGCACGGCGCTGCCGTTTGATATAACGGCAACGAGATTCCCCTTGGCTGTGTACGTATAGGCGTTCTCCGGGTCGCGGTGTATCTCGAGCACAGGCGCTGCCACGCCCGGAGTATAGGCTAAAGATATATCGGACGCGGCGGAACATCCCTTGGAAGGGCAAACCTCTATCTTGCCCGGGCGCCCGCTATTATGGTAATCCAGAGCCTGCCGGCTTAAATCATCCATCAGGATTCCTGTTCAGTTCCCCTGCTTTGTCTTGGACACTCCGCAGCTTTCCTCTGTGCCGCATGTTGAGCACATCTCTATTGTGCAGCTTTCGCCTGTACAATCTTCGTGAGATGTTTGGCACGCCTGTGCCGATGGGTCGAGCAAGTTGGCGTATTTTTTCATAAAGTCTTCTGTTGTCTGCATCACCGTCTCCTTTTATGGCGCCTGTTTTATGCCTGAGCGTTTGAGGCGCTGTTAAGCGATTCTGTTATGCTCTGCGGACAGTTTATCTCTCCGTCCATGAGCTTATAGCACCCCCGATACGCGTTGAGAGGGCCGTACCCGCAGACTACAAAATCCATTCCTACTTCGTTTTTGAACGACAGGAAGTGCTTGCATTTGCGGCATTCGGTCTTTGTACGTTTGATCATAATATCTCCGGATTATGTAATAAGAAAATAAAACAAAAGTCTTGTAAAGCAGATTTTTTGCCCGGGCGGATTAATTTACATCGCCGCAACTGGAAAAGCAATAGCCGTTTCTGGTATTAATCTCATGTAAGCATAAACCTCCGTTTTAAATGGTCCAATCCTCAATGATTAAATTTGGCACCCGTTTAAATTCATTCGTATTATGAGTTACTAAGATTCCATTATTTACCAATACAGTTGCAGCTATAATAAAATCATTAGGACCTATTTTCTTTCCATTCATTTCCAAATCTGCCCTAATAATTGAATACTGTTTTGCGGCAACATCATCAAATGCTACTATCTCAAAAGCATCAAAAAAATTATTCCACAATTCACGAGTAATCCCTTTTGCCCCTTTTTCCACGCTTACCATAATCTCGCCGCGTACTATTGCGGGTATCTTTATTTTATTAGGGGATATTGCCCTAAATTTATCTTGTAAGGGTTGGTATTTACCTTTTAGAAAATAGATGCAAATATTTGCATCTAAATAATACATTAGAATTGCTCCAGAGGACAGTCATCCTCAAAT
>JAITPE010000206.1 GCA_031289575.1 Spirochaetia bacterium
CCCGGCGTGAGCGTTCCATGAATACTCTGTGGTTTTGTCCTTATTCCAGATTTTTTTATTCCCCGATGCCGGTGGAGAAGGCGGAGGCGTGACGAAAAAAGTTTTGTACAAATAAGCCTCATCGTTTTCAACATGTATAAGGTCAAAGCGCGCGCCCAGATTAATTATAAACCTGTTCAGGTCAATATTGTCCTCGGCGAAAACTCCGCCCGAAAGGTAAGATGAATCCGGAATGGGGGTATCCTCCGAGGTTTCTCCGTTTGCCTTGAAGCGCGTTCTCGCGGTCTCAAGCGTTCTCAGCCAGCCGTCGGCCCCGGCCGTTATATCGTTTGTTCCCGTGATTATTCTGTTTATCCACAGCGCGCCGAATGTTCTGTGAACGGCCTCCGGCACTAATTTTACGACGGGGGTTTGGCCTGAGTAGTTGACTACATTGCGCCCAAGTCCGTGGTACGAGAGCCTCAGTTTCGATTCCTTGAAAACCTCGGCCCCCGGAGTGAAGGTATAATCAATATTTAAAAGAAGCCTGTTTATTGTATCATAGTAAACAGTTGCTCCATTTGGGAAAGCGGAGCCCGCAGGTATGCCTATATCATTGCCTTGGTAATATTGCGACTTGAGTTCTACTTTGTTTTTTCTGTTAACCTTGAAGCCCAGATTAATATTGCCCTGAAAATCCTCGAACTGGCTGTTGCGCATTAACTCACCGCCGCCGTCCTCGTACGAATCGTGCTGCCTGTAGCTTCCGCTCGCAAATGCGTAAAAGGACTCGCTGTTAAAAGCTGCGAAGCCGTACAGGTTTTTTCCGTTTGAGTTAAAATTATACGAAGTGTTCAGTCCGCCGGCAAGCGAGCTTGTGTCGGCGAAAGACGCGTTTTTTGTTATGACATTGATGACGCCGCCTATTGTTCCGGAACCGTAGAGGGAAGAGATGGGCCCCTTGAGAATCTCAATTCTTTCGACCGACATAGGGTCGATTGTACCGAACTGCGCGCCGACATCGGTTGCTGTATTCAGCCTGATTCCGTCTACCAAAAACACAACATTGCTTCGCGAAGCGCCCCGTATTGTCACCTCGGAGCCCCATGCCGAGTCTGATGTTTTGCTCACCCCGGGAACAAGCTCAAGAGCGTTTGAAACGCTGTTGAGCTGCATGTGTTCAATATCGGACGACTTTATAACGCCGGTTCCTCCCGGCGTTTTTGAAAGAAGGGAACCGTACCCTCTCGCTGTGATTACAATTTCATCGTTATATGCCGCCGGTTTTGTTTCCTCCGCCAGCAAGAAGCCGCAAAAAAATAGAAACAGAATAGTTATATTCGTTGCAATAAATTTCATGAGTTTACCTCCAATTGTATTCGGAGCAATACTCCGCGAGCCGCCTCTTTTACACAAAAAGGCCGCCAAAGCAGCGCTTCGGCGGCCTTTTTGTGCCGTTTCAAGTTTTAGTAAAAAAGCTCAACGCCGGCCGCCTTGAGCTTTTTTATACCGGCTGAACGATCGGTATACGTTGTATGCAGATACTGATGCGCCTTGTGAGAATTGGGCTTCTCAAGAAAATCCCGGTAGAGCTGCTTGATTTCGGGATTATCCTGTGATTTCCTGTACTTCATTATTTTGTCATGGCCGTAGATTCCGGCAATTCTTGCCTTGTTCAGGTCAATGCCGGCAAAGACCCTTTTGAAGGGAACTGTGACAAATAACAGCGCGGCTGCTGCCTTTGCTGCAGCGCCTAAGAATGATTTTCTTGTTGTTTCGTTTTCCATTTTTTAACTCCCCGCAAGCGGATTTTTACCAAAAAAGTTTTCCACCAAACGGTCTTCCGGATCTAAAGGTTGACCGCCTCCGTTGACGCATCCGCCCGGACATGTCATAACCTCAATGAAATGATAGGGCGATTTCCCGGCTTTCACTTCATCAATTACAGGTTTCGCGTTTTTGAGTCCTGCTATAACGCATACCTTTACCTCCGGGCCGTTTGGAATCTTCACCGATGCGCTCCTTACGCCGTCCATGCCGCGTACCGCGGTAAAATCAACCGCGTTGAGCTTTTGACCGGAAACAGCCTCGTAGGCAAAGCGAAGGGCTGCTTCCATTACGCCGCCGTTTACTCCGAATATTGTGCCGGCTCCGGTTGATTCTCCAAGCAGGGAATCCGGCCTTTCATCATTCAAAGACAGGAAGTCAATTCCCCTCTTCTTGATCATGTAGGCCAACTCTCTGGTGTCGATTGAAGCGTCGGTATCCTGAAAACCGCTGCTGTTCATCTCCGGCCGCATGCACTCGAATTTTTTCGCAATGCAGGGAAAGATTCCAACAGTATACATTTTCGCCGGATCGACTTTTCTGTTGGCGGCGCCGTAAGTCTTTGCCATCGGAGCAATCATTCCTATAGGCGATTTGCTGGTTGAAAGATTCGGTATGAGCTCGGGATAGAATGATTCCACAAACTTCACCCATGCCGGACAGCACGATGTAAACTGGGGAAGCGGGTTTTCGTTCTTAGTGATTCTGCCGATGAGTTCGGTTCCCTCTTCCATAATTGTAAGATCTGCCCCAAACTGGTTATCCCATATAATATCAAACCCGAGTTTCCGCAGCGCCGCGTCCATTTTTCCGCCGACGTGAGTGCCCGGCTTCATGCCGAAGGGCTCTCCAAGGCTGTAGCGAACCGATGGCGCCGGCATCGCGACAACTACCTTATCGGCATCTTTGGCCGCTTTGAATATCTCATCGATGAAAGATACTTTTTCATCAATCGCTCCATAAGGGCAATTTATTAGACATTGCCCGCAGAAGACACATCCGGCATTATCAAGTACTTTGTAGGGCTCCGTTTCGCTGCCATTGATGATACCTGTGGGACAGTGCTTTCTGCATGTCCCGCATTTTTGACATTTATCGGCGTTGACCTGAACAAAATAATACTTATCGTATTTTGATAAGTCGGGCTTTTGGGTTGAATAAAAGACGCTTTCAGCCTCTACGTCCGGCTTCTTACATGAAGTAAGAGCGCCTGTAATAACTGAACCGGCCGCAGCTGCGCCGGCTATCTTTAAAAAGTCTCTTCTGTTAATGCTCATGCGCTACCTCTCCTAAAAAGATATTATCTTATGATACATAAAAAAATCGCAAAAGTCAATGTTTTTGCGTAAATTTCGCCGAATTTTTTACATCGGACTGTTCCTGCCGGCGGTTGCCCTCCCACAAAAAGGTGGTAAATTAAAATTAGGGGGATGACTCAGAAAACAAGGAAGAGAAAAAAAATAGGCTCAAAAAATGGGCTCGGAGGCATTCGTAAAGGATTGGAGTGCAATCCTATTCATATCGGCCATATTGAATATGATGAACGATATTTATGGGATTAAAACGATATATA
>JAITPE010000219.1 GCA_031289575.1 Spirochaetia bacterium
TGATAATTTGTGTTCCATTCCGCGCCGCCGTTTCTAACGGCGGCGTTTTTTTGAGGGCGCTTGCAAGGGGCGACCCGTGCGGTCGCCCGTCTGATTGCTTGACGTTGCCTTCAATCCTATACATCCTTTAATCAAATAAATCCTAATTCAGACAATTTGCATTCGGCGATTCCCGCCCCTCTTTCAGCATGAAAAATTCTTGACACCATTATCATTTTTTCTTATAAAACCATATAAGGGGGAATCCTGCGATATGAATGAAAGAATGGTTGATGTTCAAAGATTTCTGGAATACTGTTTCCTTAAACAATATTATATAGAGCCGCCGGGACGGGCCGGGGCGAACAGCGCTCATCTCCTTGATGTTATAAATACATACAGCCCTGAGATAATCATAAAGGCCGGAGTAGGGAGCGGCGCGCTGCTTGTGGAAATGGCGAAAACTACGAAATCACGGATTGTAGTCGTTGATCCATCCATTTCCATCATACGAAAATTTATTAAAAACTACGGCTCGGTTCCGGAAATAAAAGATATATCCTTTGTGGCCGGAGATTTTAACGGTTTCCCTATAGATTATTACGCGGCCGATATGATAATCGCTATTGATAATATAAGCTTTATAGAATCAAGTTCGGCGATTGATGAATTCCGCCGCGCGCTGCAGTTCGAGGGGATATTGTACATCTCCACTCCGGTTCTAAGCACCGCCGACGAAGAAGGCGTGTTCGATGATTACATGCGCATGCTGTTTCCATTGCACAATGAGTTCTACATGGAGGATGAACTTAAAACAGTAATGGAACTCAATGAGTTCAATCTTGTGAAGGGCAATACCGAAAGTTTTTCGGAAACAGCCTCTGAGCAGGCTGCCTTTTTCGGCGGCCTGTATGATGACCGTTCGAGTGAATGCGCCCAATTCATAGACTCCCGTCTCGGTCTCCTTGCCTCTTGTTACGGCTTTAATAACGGTTCCTTCAGCCTGCCGTATTACAGCGGCGTCTTTAGGCGCGTAAAAACGGATGATGTTTACGAAAAAAGATAGGTGTATATGAAATTCAAGGTCAACAAATCAAGCCTTAGCGGAACAATTCCGATTCCGGGATCAAAGTCTCACACAATACGGGCGCTCGCCTTCGCGCTTCTCGCGCGGGGAGAATCGCTCATTGAGCGCCCTCTGTTTTCAACAGATACCGAGTCGTGCCTTTCCATGATACAGCAGCTTGGCGCTAAAGTAAAAAAAGAGGGAGACAACTGGCGTGTTACCGGAACCGGCGGCAAGATTCTTGTTCCGGACGATGTAATAGATGTCGGCAACTCCGGCACATCATTATATATAGGCATAGGGCTTGCCGCGCTCGCGGACGGTTCAACTGTTTTCACAGGGGATCATCAGATACGCAGCCGTCCGTCGCAGAATCTCCTGCTGGCGATTAATCATCTCGGCGGCAATGCCTTTTCTACGCGGAAAAACGGAAAGCCGCCTGTTGTGGTGAGCGGACCCATTGCCGGCGGCGGAACGACTCTCGAGGCGGTGACATCCCAGTACCTTTCATCGCTGCTCATTGCCCTTCCATGCGCGCCGAGAGATTCGGTCATTGATGTCACTAAGCTCAATGAGCAGCCCTATGTCGACATGACTATGGCATGGATGGAGAAACTCGGCGTATACTGTGAGAACCGCGACTACCGTCAGTTTCTCATAAAGGGCGGGCAAAGGTACCGCTCTTTCAGCGAGGCCATTCCGGCTGATTTTTCGGCGGCCGTTTTTTTCATGAGCGCCGCGGCCATTACCGGATCCGAGCTTGTTCTGGAAGGGCTTGATTACAATGATTCACAGGGCGACCGTGAGGTTGCCAATATATTAAAAAAAATGGGGGCCGATGTAAAGGTCGACAAAAGGCGCACAGTCATCAAGGGCAAAAAGCTTACAGGCGGAGTCTTTGACCTGAACGATATTCCGGATTCTCTGCCTTCGCTCGCGGTAGCCGCCTGTTTCGCCGAGGGCGAAACACGGCTTGTGAATGTGCCCCAGGCAAGGCTTAAGGAGACCGACAGAATAAGCGTGATGTGCGCCGAGCTTTCAAAGCTCGGCGCGGACATACAAGAGCTTCCGGACGGTCTTGTGATAAAAGGAAAAAGCTCAGGATTGAGCGGAGGCCGCGTGAACGGGCACTATGACCACCGCGTTGTAATGGCTCTCGCGGTAGGGGGGCTTGCCTGCGAAGGCGGGCTTGAGGTTGATACTGCCGAGGCATCGGCCATTACGTTTCCTGATTTTTTTGATCTCATGAAAACAGCAGGGGCCGATATTACAAAGGAGGAATAGCCATGCCTGTTCGCGGAATACGCGGGGCGACATCCGTTGAAAGCAACACAAAGGAAGAGATCTTTGCCAAAACCGGGGAACTGCTCTCGCAGCTTATACAAAAAAACAGCATTGATGCGGAGGAGATAGCCTCGATAATATTTTCTGTTACCGACGATATAGATGAGGCCTTTCCGGCAGCCGCTGCCCGGCTTGCCGGCTTTGATTTTATTCCTCTTTTCGGCTGCCGCGAGATACCCGTAAAGGGAAGCGTCAGCGGGCTCATCCGCGTGCTGATACATATGAATACCGAAAAGAGCCAGCGAGAAATGCAGCATGTATATCTGCACAGAGCCGTTCAATTAAGGCCGGATATAGCTTCCCGATAGTTTTTTCCTTATATATGTCTCTTTTTTGGCCGACAATATGAACAGGAATTTTTTTTGTAGACAATTTTATTGTTTATTATATATTTTGGGATGAAACAAGGGGACCATGCGGCCGCGCTTGCAGGCGGTATAACCGTCTGCGGTGAGGAAAGTCCGAACACCGCAGGGCAGGACGCCGGGTAACGCCCGGGCGCCGTGAGGCGACGGAAAGTGCAACAGAAAATATACCGCCGCAAGGTAAGGGTGAAAAGGCGAGGCAAGAGCTCACCGCCCGGGGAGTAATCTCCGGGGCAGTGCAAACCCCGTCCGGTGCAAGACCAAGTAGTCAGCCGTTACGAGAGCTGCCCGCTCCATGGCTGAGGGTAGGTCGCGAAGATGTTTATGGCAACATAAGCGCAAGATAGATGGCCGCGCAAACAGAATTCGGCTTATGTTCCCCTTGTTTCATCCAAAACTATTGAGAGGCTTGTATGAAAAAAATAATTATCAGTTTCTTGTTCATCGCGTTTGCCGGAACTTTTTGCGTCAATGCGCTCTTGGCCGAGTACGATGTCGCCGAGGTATATGTCTGCGCCGATACATCCTACACCGCCGAATTTGAGGCGAAGGTTCTTGTAAACCACAATGAAATTACAGTGGCTAGTTATTGTAAATGCGACCAGCTGCCGCCCGAAAATAAAGACAAGGTGAGAAAGGGGAAATGGCAAAAACAGGGATTCGAGTTCGAGTACGGAAGCTGTACTCCTCCCAAGGATAAGGTTTTCCGCTGCTTTTGCGTAGGAAAAACCGATTACTGACAGGCAAAAAATGGAAAAAAACAGAAAAATACTCATTTCTATCCTGTCTCTCTTTATTATGTGTCTTGTTATAGCCATGTTCGATATAAGCCTTCAGCTTAAAAGCGACAGCGGAGGCGGCGGGGATATCAATGTCCGGCCCATAAGCATGCGATCAATAAAGTTTGGGCCCGGAATCGGCGTTGTGAGAGTAGAGGGCGCGATCGAAATGGGGGCCAATCAGCTTGGTATCCGGAACGGGGCCGAGGCCGTTATCGGACGAATTGATGAGCTCATGTCTAATTCCGGTAATATCAAGGCAATCGTTTTAAGGATAAATTCACCGGGCGGAACCGTAGCCGCCACGCAGGAGATATACCAGAAATTATGGCAGGCCCGCAAAAAGAACATCCCGCTTGTGGCTTCTATGGGAGATATAGCGGCCTCCGGCGGGTACTATATCGCGTCGGCCTGTAATGTTATTTACGCGAATTACGGAACGCTGACAGGTTCCATTGGAGTTATCGCGTATACCCCTAACATGAAAAAGCTGTTCGATAATGTTGGCATCAGGATGGATGTTATAAAGAGCGGCAGGTATAAGGACATCATGTCATCATGGCGCGATATATCAGACGATGAAAGACGGCTCTTGCAGGAGATGATAAACTCAAGCTACAAGCGTTTCTTGAGCGATGTTTCGCTCGGACGCAATATCCCCATAGCGGAGCTTGAGCCGTATGCGGACGGCAGAATCGTAAACGGCGATATGGCAAAATCGTACAAGCTCATAGATGAGATCGGCGGTTTTGAGGAATCGCTTGCCAAAGCAAAAGAGCTTGCCGGTCTTTCGAGTGACGCGCCTGTATACGAAGAGACTGTTAATCCGTTTCATCAAATACTGCTTAATCTTGAGGGAGTCTTCAAGGGCGGAATTCTTGAAAAAGCGGCCTCGGCTGATTTCTACAGATTTGAGTACAGGTATGTGCAATGAATCTTGAACATCTGAAATCTCTCAAATGGGCGGATATACTGATATTCACACTCTTCGACCCAAGGGCAATGTTCAGGCACATCAGAGACACATCTTTTTCCATATACCCCACATTCTTGATTCCGGCAATGGTAACCATCTCCGAGATCGTTATACTCTATCTTCTCAAAGACAGCCGGTCTCTGGCCTATTACAGCTTCACTTACGGCTGGATTCTCAATTTCATATTTCTTTCGGTGACGGTAATAATAACAGCTTCTCTTATAGATATGGCCGGACAGTTCGCCGGGTTCAAGGGCAGCGGCAAGCGCCTTATAGCGCTTGTAAATCTTTCCCTGTTCCCCAAAATTTTTCTTTTGCCCTTTGTATATATTTTTTCTGTTATAGGTTTCGCTCCGGTCTTTTTCTATTGTTTGATTTCTTTCGGACTTTTTATATGGTCCGCTTTCATAGCGGTACTTGGCATATCGGAGATGCATGGAGCCGGTTTTGGAAAATCCCTGCTCGTTTATGTTTTTCCGTTTCTATTCTTTTTGATTACAGGTTTTTTCACATTTTTATTGTCGCTTATAGGTTTTTTTCAGTTGGTTTTCAGGGCGGTATCCTGAAAGGCCGATATTAAAAATAAAAATGGATATACGGGATTATAATGAATATAAAAATTTGGGGCTCCCGAGGTTCGCATCCGACGCCTCTATCAAGCAAGGCCATTGAGCTCAAGATCAAGAGAGTTCTTGAGCTTGCCGCTTCGGAGGATATTTCTTCGCCCAAGGCTGTTGATGACTTCGTTAAAAAACTCCCTTTTTCCATGAAACATACATACGGCGGCAATACCACATGTATTGAACTTACGGTCGGGGGCAGGCATATCATCATAGACTGCGGCTCTGGACTCGTGAACCTCGGAAAGCATTTGATGAATGGGCCATTCGGGGAGGGCAAGGGCACCGCCGATATTTTTATAACCCATACTCACTGGGATCACATACAGGGGATCCCGTTCTTTGTTCCCATTTATATAGCAGGCAACAGTTTTAACTTTTACTCGCCGGTTCCCAACCTGCACAAAAGGCTGGTACATCAGCAGGCCGCCACTCATTTCCCTATACTCTTTGACGGCACGGCCTCAACCAAGCAGTTTTTTAAAATAGCAATGAATAAGGTTTTTCTGCTGGATGAGGTGCGCGTTATTCCAAAAAAGATGCCGCATCCGGGCAAATCGTACGCGTACCGCATAGAGTACGGCGGAAAAACATTTGTCTATACCGGGGACTGCGAGTTTAATATAGGCGAGCTTGATAAGATAAACAGTTACCGTTCCATTTTTGACAAGGCCGATGTTCTTCTGTTCGACGCGCAGTACACATTTGCGGATTCAATAAACAAGTTCGAGTGGGGGCACTC
>JAITPE010000260.1 GCA_031289575.1 Spirochaetia bacterium
ATTCAAAACTACTAATATTGGCAGTTAACGGTTGCTGTTACGGAAAAAATAATAATCCTGACAAAGGAGATTATTTTAAATATTGCGGACAGCGTTTTTGGGAATTTATATCGGGAGACGAAAATTTGTACACAAATATTATTGACCCGCTTGGACATAAGGCAAAAGAAAAAAATGACGCTTTTATGGAATCTTGCTCAAGAATGATTAACAAATTTACAAAAGAATTTGCTAATGAGTTTTGCGGCGATTCGGGTCAGATTAATTGGATAAAGCTAGTTCAGTTTAATTCAGAAAAGAAGTAAAGTCCTAAAAAAAATAAAGTCCTAAATAATAAATCCGGTCGATTAATTTTTCCATTTATCTATACTTTATACTTCGGAAGTCCGCGAATAGATAAAGGAGATTAAATCAAACATGGAAAAAAACACCTTAGGTATTGATATAGGCTCTATTTCAACCGCAATGGTTGAATTAAGTCCAAAGGGTGATATTGTATACTCATCCTACTTTTTTCACAAAGGGCGCGTAAAGGAAACACTTGCCGAGGCCCTTGCCGAAACATCAATCAAAGACATAAGAGGCATTGCCCTTACCTCTTCGGTTCCGGATATCTTTGCGGCGGGCGAGCGCTATGATTCTACGGTTTGCATAATAGCCGCGGCAAAAAAACTTCACCCCGAGGCGGGTTCCGTGCTCATTATCGGCGGAGAAAAATTTGGGCTTGTGAGTTTCGACAATGAGGGCTCTTACAGGAACTACCGCTCGAACAGTTCATGCGCGGCCGGCACCGGCAGTTTTCTTGACCAGCAATCGCAAAGGCTCAGCCTTAATACAATTCAGGAATTTTGCGCGACCGCCGAGTCCAACACCGGGGATATTCCCAGAATAGCCTCCCGGTGCGCCGTGTTCGCAAAAACCGACCTGATTCACGCTCAGCAGGAAGGGTACTCACTGGCGGAGATTTGCGACGGGCTGTGCGCCGGCCTCGCCAAAAATGTTGCGGATACGCTGTTCACATCAGAAACGCCTGCCGCGCCTATGATCATGGCCGGAGGGGTTTCAAGAAACTCGGCTGTGGTACGCCACCTTTCCCAAATGACAGGCGTTCCCATAGGCATTGATGAACTCTCTCATCTCTACGGCGCCTACGGAGCGGCGCTGCTGCACAACAGCGCCGAAAAACCCATGCTTTCTCTTTTTTCCGCCGATGAGCTCTTTGCCGCCGAAAAAAAGGAAAAGCATTATCACTACGAGCCCCTTGAACTCAGGCTTTCCGGCTACCCGGACTTCAGCAGCTTTAAATCATACGCCTACAGGCCGGAGGTTTCCGGCATTACCGATGTTGAAACCGATATTTACATTCCGTTAGAAAAAGATTATCAGGTTTATCTTGGAATCGACATAGGCTCCACCAGTACAAAAGCGGCCCTGCTTGATGAGGACGGCAGCGTGTTGGCGGGTTTTTACACAAGAACATCCGGGCGGCCGCTCGAGGCTGTTCAGAGCATTTTCGAAGCGATTGATGATATAACGCGAAAAGAAAACTGCGTGTTCGATTTCCGCGGCGTAGGAACAACCGGTTCCGGACGAAAATTTATAGGCAAAATAATAGGGGCCGATGTTATGCTTGATGAAATAACAGCGCACGCAAGGGCCGCCTATGAACTTGACCCCGAAGTTGACACAATCATAGAAATAGGCGGCCAGGACGCCAAATTTACCACAATGAAAAACGGCTCGGTGACCTTTTCTATCATGAATAATGTATGTGCCGCGGGAACCGGAAGTTTTATAGAAGAACAGGCTGTAAAACTCGGCTGTCCGCTGAAAGAATATTCCAAAAGAGCGGAAGGCATTGCCTCGCCTCTTGCCAGCGACCGCTGCACGGTTTTCATGGAACGCGATTTAAACTATTATTTGAGCGAAGACTATTCCACAGAGGAAGTCCTTGCCTCGGTTCTTCACTCGGTCAGGGAAAATTACCTCACAAAGGTTGCCATTGAAAAAAATATTGGCAGTAAAATTTTCTTTCAGGGGGCTACGGCAAAAAACCGCGCCCTTGTAGCCGCCTTTGAACAAAGGCTCGGCAAGCCTATCATGGTATCAAAATTCTGCCATCTGACAGGCGCGCTTGGCGCGGCTCTTCACCTCATAGATGAAAAAATCACGGAAACATCCTTCAGGGGAATCGGCCTTTATAAAGATAAGATACCTGTAAATTCAGAGGTCTGCAGCCTTTGCAATAACAACTGCAAAATAAAGACCGCCCAAATCGCCGGCGATACGGTTGCCTTTGGATTTTTATGCGGCCGCGATTATGAAACCAAAAAGTTTGTTGATGAGAACAAATCCGGCTTTGACCTGCTGAAGGAACGGAAAAGGCTGCAGGTTCTCTCAAAAAAGACAAAGGACTTCAGCTTTACAATAGGCATACCGGCGGCCCTTCATCTCACGGAGGAACTCTATCTGTGGAAATATTTTTTCAATGAACTTGGAATCAAAACCATAACAAGCGAGGCGTACAAAAACGGAATCCGTGAAGGCAAAAAAATTACCGGCGCTGAGTTCTGCGCTCCCATTACAGAAATCCACGGCCATACGGCCTACCTGCTTGAAAAAGCGGACTATCTGTTTTTGCCGGCGGCCTTTGAGCACGGACACGACAAAAAGATAAAGCGCAATTACTGTTACTATACGCAGTATATAACATCTCTTATAAAGAGCATGAACAATATTGACAAATCAAAGATTCTGACTCCGGTGGTGCATTCCTTAAGCGGCGTAAACCGCATGAAGAAAGAGATATACCGCTCGCTGAAAAAAATTACCGGCAAAATAAGCTTCAACCAGGTTTCGGCGGCATACGAAAAGGCGGCCGCGGCAAACAGGGTGTATCAGCAAAGACTCCTCGCACTGTATCAGGATCGCAAAACAGCCGACGGCATAAATGTGATCCTGCTTGGCAGGCCCTACACTATTCTTTCCGCAGCCATGAACAAGGGCATACCGGATATTTTCGGCAAGGAAGGGATTCCGGTCTTTTTTCAGGATATGATTGATAAATCCGCCGAGGAAGAGGACATTCAGGCTTTGCTCAAGGCATTCCA
>JAITPE010000065.1 GCA_031289575.1 Spirochaetia bacterium
CTCCATCAAGGTAAGGTAAAGGCAAAGCGGGGCAATTCCTGCCCCAGACTGCGAAAATACACGGCTCTGACCCATGGGGGTCAGAGCACCACTAAAAAATTTGCTTAAGCAAATTTTTATGCTTGCTTTTTCCATATCCCAAAACACATAGTTGTCTCACATATTTCGAAGGAAAGTGAGGTGAGAATCCTCCGCTATCCCGTAACTGTAATCCGGTGAGACTTGCCGGAAAGCCAGAAGACTTCGGTATGTGCTTCAGAGCCGCTCATAAGAGCGCGCTAATTTTTCGGACTTCGAGGATTGAGTCTGGAAATGCGTCGGTTTACACATACCAGAAGCGGCATAACAACCCTTCCGTTACTTGCGGCTTTGGAAAGCCGCTTACCGAAGTTTTTTCCACGACTTCTTTTCTTCGGGAAAAGGAGTAAAAATCATGTTTAAAAAAAATTCTTATTTAGTTCTTCTACTGTCCTTGTTTATAGGGACGCAGGCGTTTTTTGGGTGCGACATAAGCGAGGGGAATAATTCCTCCAAGCAGATTCCCATGCCCGAGGCGCTTAAGGGAAGCTATCTTTCAACCTATAGTGAGGAATTTATAATCACCGGTACAGAGTTTACGTCAGCTTATGGCGGGGCTGTCGGCTACAAAGGAAACATTGTTAATGTGCGCGACGATGGCGGCGATACAGCGGGCTACATTACCATCCGATATACGGAAAACACCTGGAACACACCCGCAATAGGTAATTTTTATGTTATTCACTATAAAAACCTGACCAATAACAGCGTAGACCTTGCGGGATCCAGTGATGGAGATGGTAAAATAACTCAAGATGAAGCGGAAGACGAGTATACGGTAACCAATGGGTACTTTAGCTCGTACAGCGTTTGTGCAAAACAATAGACGCTGAAATGATTCTTCCGTTTATATTCAGACAGAGGAGAAAATTTCTTTTCCTCTGTCTGCCGCTTATGATAAGCATCCGCCTATATGCCGGTGAAAACGCGCAGCCGGCGGATGTTTTCTCTGATGAAGAGATTACGGTTGTCGGTACGCCGGAAACAACGCAGCAGATCAGAACCATCAGCAAAGAGGATATTGAGCGTTCCCACGCTCCGGATCTGGCAGCGCTTCTGGAAGACATTCTGGATTTGCCGGTAACCCGTTACGGCCCATACGGAAATGTTGCGGGAATCAATATGCGCGGTTTTGGCTCCGGCAGGGTTGCCATTCTTATTGACGGCGTGCCGGCAAATTCTCCTCAATCAGGCGACTTTGAAATAAGTATGATTGACGTTAACTCTATTGAAAAGATTGAGGTCATTTACGGCGGCTCTGATACAACACACAATGTATCCGGCGCAATCGGCGGGGTTATCAATATCATCACCGTAAAAAAACAAAAACCGGGATGGCGTTTTGGCGGCGGCGTTTCAAACACATCCGCCATGCCTGGAAAGTATTACACACGGCAAGGCAAAAAAGACGGCCCTGAAACGCGGGAACTCTTTGACACACAGCACGCGGGCGTCTTTACCCGTTTCGGAGGCAATGGTTTTTCCTGGTCCGCGGATGCGTTCGCAAACCGTGCGCAGAATCATTTCACCTTTGAGGACACCTATGGGACAACACGCCGCCGCGAAAATAATGAGGTTTGGGACACAGGAACTTCCACATCTTTTATCTGGGATATGCCGAAAGACATCAGGCTTATCGCGGGCGGCGATATCTACTATGGGGACAAGAATATTCCGGGGCCGATGTTTTCCGTCAACACAGGGAAACAAAAGGATTTTTCTTCGCGGCAAAATTTGCTGCTCAATATGCCGCGGATATTTGCAAATTCCATGTCTACAGAATTTTCGCTGAATCATACCTGGCAAAATCTTGACTTTCAGGATTCCACTTCAGACTCGCTGCATAAAACTCACGTCATTCAGGCAGTAAACCGTTGGACTTACCGCCTCTTGCCGGAAGTTACCATGAAAGCGGGCGGCGATTACCGCTATAGTTACCTCAATTCTACAAACCTCGGCATAAAGGATGGTCATGACGGCGGCGCGTACATAACGGCGGAAGTTGCCATCCACAGGAATTTTCTTGTCGTTCCCCATGTGAAAGTTATTTCCAACGGAACCGTCCTTGTGCCTGTTCCGAAGTTTGGCCTTGTCTGGTACGCGGCGGACCGGCTGACACTCAAAAATAATTATTTCAGAAATTTTAAATTTCCTGATTTTAACGACCTGTATTGGACAGGCGACGCGACAGCAAAGGGGAATCCCGATTTAAAACCCGAAGACGGCATTGGCGCTGATTTTATCGCGGAATATACATGGAAGGGCATTTTTAACCTTGAAACTTCTTTGTCCGCGCAGCGGATAAAGGATTCCATTCATTGGCGTTCCATAGGCGGCGTTTGGGAACCGGTTAATATCGGCGAGGCGGCGCTCTTCGGCTGGGATTCGCGGATAGTGAGCAATTTCAGCGATTGGATTATTGTGTCTTTTTCCTATCAATATGTTCGTAGTTATATACTGACCGATGATTTAACATACGCTTCAAATATCCGCATGCCTTATATCCCCATGCATACAGCGGGTGCGTCTGTAGAGTTCCGTTGGAACAGCGGTTCCCTGCATATCGCTGGCCATTACGAAGGGCTGCGCTACACCGAAACCCTCAACATCAGCACCCTTGATCCGCATTTTCTTCTTAACATAATCTTTAACCAGAAAATCAATAAGAACCTGACAGCTTTTGCGGCGCTGCGCAATATCTTGAATACGTCTTATGTGTCCATGCTGGATTACCCCATGCCCGGCATAACTTTTACAATGGGCATAAAGACGGCCTATTGATAATATAATTTTCTACCGAAAAAACTTTTGTCACTAATAAGCAATTTCTAAGCCGGTATTCTATTTTTCTTTAGATAACTCATGTATTTTCCAAACTGTCTTTGCTGCTTTGGCTAAATTATTCTGCCTTGCGGTAATTTTACTTTCATTCCAGGTCTCGTTATTTTCACTAATATTCTTTGTGAGTAAAACATTGCTCTGTTTATAAAGCAGACACTTTTCTGTAAATGGAAGCGTGTCCGCATCTTTGTTTAATTTTTTCTCTAATATGGTTAAATTACCTATTCTATAGGTCGAACGCGTTCTTGCGTCTTGGTCAAAATCATCCCAATTACCGCCTGCGCTTCTCGGCAAAATGTGTTCTACTGTGTAAATATCAGATTCGTAATCCTGACGGGCTAATTTTGAAAAAATGTATTTTATAATTTTATGGTTTTGTGAGGACGGTTTAAATTGTTTTGAACGAAAATCATTTTCAAAATTTGAATCTGGAACATAAACCGGCTGCAAATCGTGCACATTAAACCGGCTGCCATTTACTATATTAAGAGCAGCGCTATTGTAGCTTTTTTCTTGTTCATTCGGATTTAACCCGCCTATAATATTGTAACGGAATGAAATAACCGAAATGCATTTGATCAATTTCGTAAACTGTTCTTTGCTTAAATATTTGTAACCGGAAATAAGTAATGGATATGGCTGTTTTATTTGAAACAATTGCAGTTCTCTTATTGCGTCCCGCGCTTCCTGCATATTATTCCACATTTCATCATTTGGCGATTGTATCGCCAAATAAATGTCGGCGGCGTCTCTCAAACTACGGGCAAGAGTAAAGACTTGTTCTTTTAAGATAATGTTTTTCTTAATTGTTTTAAACAATTCATTTTTTCGCACAAGTTTATTGTAGCTATTCCAAAAACAGCGCAGATATTCATCAAATTTATTTTCTCCTAATATTCCGACAATACTATTCCAAATGTTTTCCAGTTCCTCTATTTCGGAAATATGCGGATGTGTTCCATCAACAATCGAAAAAAAATAATTTTTCAAAAGGTCGGCAGAAGATAATTGAACGCCGCGGGAATTTAATGTCTCAAATACTGTAAATGCATTGAGCTGATCGGAAACTTCAATAACAGTAAAAAATAATTTATCAACAAAAGTATCTATAAATTTAGCCAAATCTTCGCCGGTAGTATATTCATTTTTTATTCTTTTATAGTACCAATTAAAACATTCCATCAAATGTTTTTCCGATGTATTAATATTGCGTATCGGCAAATCTTTTAACAATACTAAATGTTGCCGGTAATAATCATCACTATTTCTGTTGAGTTTCAATTTATTGTTAGCTATAAGCGTTACCGGATCAACCGAACCTATATATGCGTTACGCAAATTTTCTATTCTTTGTCTATTTCTATCGCTATCAATATTGTTTTCCACAAGGTCATTCAAAGATTTCAATACCGATAAGATAAGTATTTCCATAGTGGTTAAGCGCTGCTGTCCATCTATAATGATAAATTTTTTATTATCGAGTGTTTGCAGCACTAAATATCCCATATAATGTTCTGAATCTTCTGCGGAAAGAATTACTTGAATATCCTGCCATAGGTCATCCCAATTCTCAGATGACCATGTGTAATCTCTCTGGAATTTAGGCACTTCATAAGATATACCGTTTCCCATTATTTGGCGGTATGTTTTATTTGATGTTCCTTGAATGGCTTTCATAATAGCCAATTTTATTGCAGATCATTTTTTTAAGTCAAGCGTTTTTCAGCTCAGGATTTTCACCTGATTCCATGAATGCGTCCTTTGTGCCCAGAGCGGGATTTGAACCCGCACAGGAAATTCCCACATGGCCCTCAACCATGCGTGTCTACCAAATTCCACCACCTGGGCAATTGCGAATCTAAAATCAGGTATTTTTTATGCGTTTTTCTGTCAATACAAAAAAATGCCGAACCCGGCATTTTTCCTGTAAGGACAATAAAAAAGACCGGCAATGCCGGTCTTTTTTATTTTTGTCTTTTTTACTTTTTAGTTTAATTTCAACCTTTTTTGTCCAAATGAGCCCTGAGTCCGCCCCATTTTTCGTTGAATATTTCAGCAGGCATAAGTTTAGGACCGCCCGCCGGAATCTCAGGTTTGAACTCCATTTGACCAAGAATATCTTTCTCGAGGTCTGCTCCCGGAGCGATTTCGATCAGCTTGAGACCATTAACTGTTCCCTCAAATACCGCTCTTTCGGTAACATAGAGGATTGACTGTCCGGCCTTGACCGACTCAATACAGCTGTATGAAAGCTGCGGGCATTTGTTTACAAACTTCTTGAACTTGCCCTCTTTTTCTATTACGAGCTTGCCGTCTTTGCAGCTTGTCTGTGTTCCGCCCGCGGTGAACGATCCAAGAACAACAGCCTTCTGGGCTGTAGAGGAGATATTCATAAAACCGCCCACGCCCTTGAGGATTCCGTTAACAACACTTGTGTTGATACCGCCTGTAGGGTCAACCTCTGAGAGGCCGAACGAACCAAATTCAAGACCGCCGTGGTCAAAGAAATTGAAGTGGTCGGTCTGGGTTGTGAGTGACTCAACATTAAAGTGAGCGCCGAAGTTTGTTCCGACACCGGGAACTCCGCCGATAGCTCCAGACTCGGAAATCATTGTAATGTAGTCGGCGCAATTCTCTTCGGCGAGAATGGAGCCGATCATCTGCGGGATGCCAAGTCCGAAGTTGCATTTCTGGCCTTTTTTTACTTCCATAGCGGCCCTTCTTACAGCGGCCTTTGTACCGTCAAACGGAACCGGCTCGAACGCGGTGGCTACAACAGTTTTAAGCTCTCCTGAAAAAGCTGGATTATAAGAACCGCCCGGAGTATACAGGGCGCCTGCCGGATCTTTAATAACAACAATATAGTCAACATAGATTCCGGGAATAACTATCTCTTTTGGGTTAAGAAAGCCGTTCTGAAGAATCTGCTCAACCTCAATTATTACCTTTCCGCCATTGGCTCTCGCGGCCTGAGCCACGTTGAGGGACTCAAGTATGAAAGGAGATTTCCTGAAGCTGATATTTCCGTTTTCATCGGCATAGGTTCCTCTTATGAGAGCGTGTGTTATTGGCATTCCATTATACTTAAGATAATCCTGACCGTCAACCTGTACAAACTCTACATACTGGTCTTTCGACGCTCTCGCGAGATCGGTTACCTTTCCGCCTTCGCCGATTCCGGGACGCGGGTCAACGAATGTGCCCAAACCTATTTTTGAGTAGCAGAAATTTACGCCGCGGGCCTGTTCTCTGTAAAGATGAAGCATTGTTCCAAGAGGCAGATTCCAACCCTCTACCTTGTTCGCTATGAACAATGCTGTAAGAGCGTTTGAACACGCCAAGTGTGAGGCTACCCATCTCTTGATGAGGCCTTCGTGCGCGAAGCAGTCTTCTCCGCGGCTTTTGCCGGGGGCAAAGTTTCCGCTTCCTGCCGCGTGGGTATAGCTTATGTTTTTAGGATGTCCGGTTTCGAGGAATCTGGCTTCGATTTCCTTGTAGATATCTTCGCAGACACCCGACATACCGAAAGTTGCGCCAGCGATAATCGCTTCATCTGTAATCAGTGCGGCTGCTTCTTTTGCAGTAATTACTTTCATATACGTACATTCTCCCTTTTTTAAATTTTTAGAAATATTCTTTCTATTTTTGTTGTTGTATTACTAAATATGAATAGAGTATTTTGTCAATACTTATTCTACAATTTTTCCTTTTTTTTAAAAAATCCCCTATATATTATTAGGGAAAATACCCATAGAGGGTCAGAGCCCTCTTTGCAGGGTCAGAGCCATGAAAGGTAGCAAAACAAGTATTTTTATTATTGCATTTATGTGTAACATACATTATTATGTCTTATAATGATATTTGGGACGGCAGAATGAATCTTAACGATATTATAAAGTCCGATAAAGACCGCTTGTTTCACGTTGACGATGAGTGCTACATTCTCTTTACCGGAGATTCGATTGAGGATGAACACCCCTTTATACGCATAGGCAACTGGGCCGATATGCCGGCTGAACTTATTCCGCTCATACGCAATATTGTCATAACCGACAGCGTTACCGGGAATCCCGGCTATGAGCAGTTTAACATAAATCCCGAGCGCCTCGAAAACAACCGCTACATAGGCAGCGCGGATATCATGCGCAGGTACATTGAGGTTCAAAAACTGTTCGGACTCGATTTGTCGGGCGTCGAACTCGTTGATATAAAAAAAGACCTGCCCGAATTTTCAAGGGAAAAGAACCTGTCCGATGACGACCAATTCATAGGCGTCTTCTACAGGGACGGCAGCTTTAAAACAATACACCGCGGCAATACCGTTCTCGAACTTAAAGATAACAAGACTCAAGCCGATTCATCCGCCGCCCGAAACGGCCCCGCTTTGGCCGTTCTGGACGGCAATCCGGTTTTTGCCGGCAAATCATCTGTTGTGTCATACATGCTCCCGTCCGGCGGCATGAAACAATTCATCGAAGCAGGCTTAGACTCCGGCGCGGACGCGGTCATATATCCGTCGGGCAGCTATATGAATCTCGTATCCTTTCTGGTGCACAAGAAATCGGGCAAGCTGCGCATATTCACATCCGGAGTCAACGATATCCGCGCAATAAAAAAACTGTTCCCCAATATGTCCATAGACACGGCAGACATCAGCCATATCAAACACGGCTCGCCGAACGATCTGTTTGTGGAAAACTACCAGTCCGGGCAGAACATCAGGGCGGTATTCGGCACGGGATTGCGCGTTGCCTTTGTTAAATCGGTAAGCGGCATACAGCAGGTGCTGAAGGACAAACTTGACGGCATCATTATACCCTACTCCGTTTACAAGGAAAGCGTTCTTCTCTTTAAATCAACGGCAACACCTATCGCTGTTATAAACGATACGCCCGGGAACATTTCCACAAGGCTTGCCAAGAACATTCCATGCCTGCGCGAAAACGTGCTGTATAAATTAATCAAGGCGGCTCCGGATGAACTGAGCGCCATGTACGGCGGCGGGGACATTCACGCGGCCCAACTCAAGGATGAAATAATACAGTTGAAATCGCGCGCCGAAAACAGCGGCGCCGGACGCAAGGCATTTTTCAATACTATGTCGCTTGTGCGCCTTATGATAAACTCGTCCGTTGACAGGGATGCCTTTAGTCAAATACAAAAGCTGTACCATGAATTTGCCGAAGAGCCGGCCGGTCTATTTGAAGCCGAAGAAAGGCGGGTGTTCACTCTCGCCTTTTGCCTCGGCAATATATATCAGTTCGCGGATGCTGTGCCCGGCAAAAAGCCGCGCCCCAAACAGAAGGACTCCATAGCCGAGGACAGGGAAAGGCTGATGAGGCTTCTCCTGCTCTACCTCAATGAGGGCGCTCTGGGAAAGGAAAAGCTGAGCGAAGAATTGGGCGCACTGCGCGGCGCGATCGAAAAAAGAAGGGAGACCTATAATCTTGAGCGCG
>JAITPE010000088.1 GCA_031289575.1 Spirochaetia bacterium
ATTTAAAGCGGCTGACTCTCTCTCACATAGTGCTCTCATAGAAAAAATTATAAAATAATTTGACTTAGTCTTATAAATTTATTATTTTATAATGAATTACTGGAGGGTAATTCATGAAACTATTTGAGAAAGCCGCACAAATTTTTATTGTAACAATGATCGTTGTTTTCTGCTTGGCTTGTACGCAGTATAAAATCAGTATAACTTCGGTATCTTCGGGAAGAGATGTATTGCGTGAACTTGTCACCGAGTACAGAATAGATAACCCCAAGGCCGAGGTCAGAATGCGCTTCGGAGGCGCGGGCAGCGTCTTTGACTCTGTTAATGTGGCCCGGGACGATACGAATATCATTCTTATTGTAAACTCCGACTGGCTCAACACCCTTGTAAATACACATAAACTCAAAGATGGAACGGTATCTCAATTCGGCAAAAACTCTCTCGTTCTTGTGGGCTCCAGATACGCCGCCGTCAACAAAATGGAAAAACCGACCGATCTTGTTCAAGTGCTCGCAAATGACCAATTGGCTACGGGAAATCCGGCAACGGTTTCGTTCGGCAGGAGCGCTATTGATATCCTTAAATATTATAACATGTATGAAGAGCTGAAAGGCAAATTAGAATTTTTCGACAGCGCCAAGAACAACCTTCAGGCTGTGGAGACATCTCAGACAAACTACGGCATAATCTTTAAAACAGACGCCATGATATCATCTGATGTAAAGACGGTATATACATTTCCTCAGGAATCATATAATCAGATTGTATACACAATAGCGGGCGTAACCGAAACTTACAACAGCGCCTGCGAAAAGTTCCTGAAATTTGTCCGCTCGGAAACAGCGAAGCAGATAATCGAACAGTACGGGTTCGACCTTTAGGCCGCGGGTACAAAACAACAGGCTGGAAACTATTATAAGAGAGATGACAAGTAAGATGTTATTTAAGCATAAAGAAATGTCCTTCCATAAGGATAAAGTAGAGGATGAATTTCGAAATCAAATGGGAATAATAAACTATAATCTACTTAAAATCTTTTGTTTTAAATCAGATGAGTATCATAATCGTTGGGAAGATGAGATTGCTAAGTATATTCGCAAGGTACTGTTTAAATGCAATAATGTGAAAGTAAGAAAGGGTAAACTGGATGCAAAAGTAATTAAAGGGATTCTGTACGATCACTTTAATTGTTTAACAGACGATATAGACAAGCTTTATAAAGACAAAGACTATTCGGACCATGAAAGAGTTACTGAACATTGGGCAGTAGCTGATGAATATTGCAATAGATTTGTAGTGCCCATGTTAACGAGTATGATAGATATTATAGCTCCATTATTCTGGTATAAAAATAAGGATGAAGAATGGGATAAGGCGGAGCAAATTACAAGCCGGCTCTGTAGAATTATGAAAGAAGAAAAATTGAACTTTGCCGAGGTGGAAGGTTGAAGATGTCATTGCTATCATCTTCGCCAATCAACAAAAGAGACAATGGGTTGTGCTTAAGCGCATTCTTTTCTACAATATTTTGGCTGTAATTGGCATAGCAATATAAACACCCATTTTGACAGGAATTATACGCTCCGATATCAATGCCGGCAATACAACCGCATTCAAGCCGCTGATTTTTATCTTTCGCAGCTTCAAGATTATAGCCGGTTATTTTTGAGATCAGCCTATCATCTATGCAGCGGGCATGCGAAATGCCATATTTTGATAAATCAATACCCTCGGCGCAGGTGTCTATTTGAAAACCATTGTTTTTTGCAATATTTGAGAGATTTTCGGCAATGGTATTTTTTTCATCAACAGTAATGTCTCTAACGTTCAGATATTTTATATTGTTATCTATTTTTTTATAAAAATCAATAAAACTGAATATTACTTTTTCTGTGTATCCTTTTAATTTACGGGCTGTTTCGCCAAACCGGTTAATGTGATATGCGATTGTATATTTATTGTTAAGCAATATTGGATCATACCGCCATATGACCCGCCGCGGGCCTATCTGTTCCGCCAATCTTAAGAAGGTCTCTATAATTTTTGAGCCTGGTGGTAATTTAGTTTCAATATCATCCGAATACGAATTTAGAGTGAATTGAAAATAGTAATGATAATCTTTCATGAAAGATAATTTGTCAAGCATCGGCTTGGGATTCTTACTCCAAAATACAATGCAATCAACAACATCCGGCGACAGGTTAATTTTGCTTATTTGGCGGGCATTCATAGGGTTTCGTACATGAACAATACCTTCCCTGATTCGGTTAAAAAACCATTCAGAATAATAAGCGGGAATATCCGTCCTTCTGCTTGCGCTAATAATCATGGTATTTTCCTGTAATCAAAAAATACATTTTTAGTTACGGATATTTTTAAAGACGGTGGGGCATGCGTGTCAAGAAGATTTTTTTGCGGTGTTTATTCTTCCAAAACTTATTTCTGCCTTTTTTTCTTAAAAAAACAAAAAAAGTCTTGCCAGCGCTTGACAGGAGTTTATTTTTTGTATACATTATTAGCACTCAATACTAATGAGTGCTAATAACCAAGAAGGCTTATGCCATGGAAACATTAAAAGACAGATTGCTGGATGAAAGAGAATCCGCCATACTCACCGCCCTTGTCTACGATTATATCGAGACAGGCAAACCGGTGGGCTCGCGTTCCTTTGTCCAAAAGTATCAGTTTTCCATTTCTCCGGCTACCATGCGGAATGTAATGGCCGATCTGGAACAGCTTGGCTACCTGCAGCAGCCTCATTCTTCGGCGGGACGAATCCCTACCGATATGGGCTACCGCTATTATGTTGATTCTCTTCTGGAGAAGTACAGTTCCTTTGACGGCGATGTGCAGGTAAAAGAGGATGTTCTATCAAAAGAGGTGCAGTTCGAAAAGCTCTTTGATTCCGTCACAAGAATGCTTTCCAGCGCCTCCCGTTACGCCGGGGTCATGCTTACGCCCTCGCCGTATTTTGCTGTGGTGAAGAGAATAGAGCTTGTGCCTCTCGATTCAAGGGACGTTTTGGTTATCATGGTCGGGCGCACCGGAATGGTTTTCACAAGAAAGGTTAGAATATCAGCCACTTTAACCTATGATTCGCTCTATGAATTTTCCAAGTATTTGAACAGCGAACTGTGCGGGTACGCTCTTCAGGAAATAAAGGAAACGGTAATCAAGGAACTTCGCTCCGCGCAGATGCAAAGCAGCAATAACATGGCCCTTGACATAGCCGAGCTCAGCTTTGTCGGCGAAACCGATTCCATGCTGCGCATAGACGGCATAGAGAATCTCTTGAAAATTCCGGAAATGGTTGAAAAAGAGCATCTCGACAGTCTCCTTCATATAATCGAGGAGAAGAACATCCTCAAGGATATCCTTGGGCTTGCTATGCAGCTTGACGGCATACAAACGATGATCGGCAACGAGATCGAAAGCGTGTATGTACGGGGCTGCAGCATTGTGACAACTCCCTATAAAATAGGGAACAAGAATGTGGGCGTCATAGGCGTCTTGGGCCCCACGCGCATGGATTACGAAAAGGTTGTTCCGCTTGTGGATTATACCGGAAGGGTAGTGTCGGATTTGCTTACAAATATGTCAAAATGATATAAACGTATAGACTTGTGGAGAGTGTAATGACAAAAGACAAAAAATATCACGAAGATTTGTCTGATGGCGTCTCGGAGGAAGAATGCAAGATTGAGGACGAGAACGCCGCGGCCCCGGAAAACCCCGAGGCCGAACCAAGGGACGATGAGGCTTTGGAAAAACTGCAGGCCGAGCTTGCCGCGGCAAAAGACCTGCTCCTGCGCAGGCAGGCCGATTTTGACAATTACAAAAAGCGCATGGCCAAGCTGCAGGATGACAACAGAAAACTTGCTCTCAGGGACATAGCGGCCGGCATCGTTGAAATAAACGATGATTTACTGAGAGCCATAGACGCGGCCGCCGTTATTTCAGACGAGAACGGCCAAAAGGATGTGAATGATTCCTTTGTTCAGGGCGTTTCGATGATATCGAAACGCATCGAATCGCTTCTTGAAAAGTACGGAGTCGTGGAAATAGACGCGCTGAATCAAGAGTTCGACCCCAATCTTCACGAGGCCATAGAAATGGGGACCGGAGAGGTTGAGCGCGACACAGTGACATTTGTTCACCAGAAGGGGTATCTCATGAATGATCTCCTTCTCAGGAGCGCCAAGGTTAAGGTAACTAAGCCCGAAAGAAAAGATGAAAAAAAACCAAGCGAAGCCGAAGAGGCTTTAGAATTACAATAAAAGGAGACTTGTACAATGAGCAAAATAATAGGAATAGATCTGGGAACGACAAACTCATGCGTTGCCGTTATGTCCGGAGGGGAACCGGTTGTCATTCAAAACGCCGAGGGGCAGAGAACAACCCCTTCTATCGTAGCCTTTAATGACAAGGGAGAACGCCTTGTCGGACAGACTGCCAAGAACCAGATAATAACAAACCCTGAGAACACCATACGTTCGATCAAACGTTTTATGGGAATAAGCAGCAGCGAGATAGACAGGGAAAAGAAGATGGTGCCCTATCAGGTTGAGGGCGACGGCAAGGGGGGCATTGTTGTAAAAACTGTTGCCGGAGATTTTTCGCCGCAGGAAATTTCGGCCAGAATTTTGCAAAAGATGAAACAGACTGCCGAGGATTTTCTCGGAGAGCCGGTAAGCAAGGCCGTTGTAACCGTTCCGGCCTATTTTAACGACGCACAGCGTCAGGCTACAAAGGATGCCGGAAAAATAGCCGGCCTTGAGGTGGAACGCATCATCAATGAACCTACGGCCGCGGCCTTAGCCTACGGCCTTGACAAGAACAAGAATAATGAAAAAATAGCCGTGTACGACCTTGGAGGCGGAACGTTTGATATTTCTATCCTTGAACTTGGCGACGGAGTATTTGAGGTAAAGTCAACAAACGGAAATACCCATCTCGGCGGCGATGACTTCGACCAGCGCATAATGGAATGGCTGATTAGCGAGTTCAAGAAACAGACGGGCATTGATGTATCCACCGATAAGATGGCCCTGCAGCGATTGAAGGAATCGGCGGAGAAAGCCAAGATTGAGCTTTCCGGAAAAATGCAGACCGAGATAAACATTCCGTTCCTGACAGCCGACCAGTCGGGCCCTAAACATCTTGTGGTTACTCTCTCCCGCTCCAAGTTCGAGCAGCTTGTGGATGACCTCATAGCCGCGACAAAACAGCCCTGCCAACAGGCCATCGAGGACGCCGGTTTAACGGCCGGTGATATCGATGAGGTAATTCTGGTTGGCGGCTCGACAAGAATCCCGGCCGTACAGGAACTTGTAAAACAGATATTCGGCAAGGAACCGCATAGAGGAGTCAATCCCGATGAGGTTGTCGCGGTGGGAGCTTCGGTTCAGGGCGGAGTTTTGGCCGGAGATGTAAACGATGTTCTTCTTCTTGATGTTACCCCGCTCTCGCTTGGAATCGAAACCTTGGGCGGCGTCATGACAAGGCTCATCGAAAGGAACACAACCATCCCGACAAGAAAGGGGCAGGTTTTTTCAACCGCGGCCGATAATCAGCCGGCTGTTTCCATTCATGTTCTCCAGGGCGAACGCGAGCTGGCCTCCCAGAACAGAACGCTTGGACGCTTCGACCTGACCGACATTCCGCCCGCGCCCAGAGGAGTCCCGCAGATTGAGGTTACCTTTGACATAGACGCCAACGGTATAGTTCATGTGTCGGCAAAGGATTTGGGAACGGGCAAGGAACAGAAAATAACAATAGAATCATCGAGCGGCCTGAGCGATGATGAAATAGAAAGAATGGTCAAGGACGCCGAGTCTCACGCCGAAGAGGATAAGAAGGCGAAAATGCTCATTGAGGCAAAGAACGAGGCCGACACCCTTATATATTCAACCGAAAAAATGCTCAGGGACAACAGCGACAAGATTGAGTCCGGGGAAAAGGCATCCATTGAATCCGCCATTGAGTCATTAAAGTCGGCCGTTGACGCCAATGATCTCAACCGTATCAACGAGGCCAAGTCCAAGCTGGAACAGTCTTCTCACGCTTTCGCGCAGAGGATATACCAGCAGACAGCGCAGCAGGGAGGCGCTCCCGGAGCTTCGGGCCCCGGACCTTCGCAGGGCGAACCGGAAAAGCCGGCCGAGGAAGTATATGATGCCGATTATGAAGTTGTTGACGACGACAAAAAGTAGTATTGTTAATGCGTAACATAGTGAGAGGACAAATTGGCTAAAAGAGACTATTATGAGGTACTGGGTGTTTCAAAAACCGCGGCAGAACAGGACTTAAAGCAGGCTTACCGCAAGCTCGCGCTGAAATACCATCCCGATAAAAATAAGGGAAACCCCGAAGCCGAAGAAAAATTCAAAGAAGCGACAGAGGCCTACGAGGTACTCCGTGATTCCAAGAAGAGAGCGTCCTATGACAAGTTTGGCCACGAGGGCGTAGGCAGTTTCGAGGGCTTCGGAAGAACCGCGTATTCCGATTTTTCGGATATATTTGAGGATCTGGGCGGATTTGGAGATATCTTCGGCAGCTTTTTCGGCTCATCCTTCGGCGGGAAGGGCAGAAAACAGGCAAGGCGCGGGGCCGATATCCAGTACGATCTTCTTGTAACCCTTGAAGAGGCCGCGTTTGGAAAAGAGGCGCAGATAGAGATTCCGCGGCGCGAGGTCTGCGACACATGCGGCGGAACCGGTTCAAAAAACGGGTCAAAACCCACAGTATGTCCAATATGCAACGGAAGCGGACAGATTCGGCAAACCCAAGGTTTCTTTTCCATAAGCCAGCCCTGTTCGCGCTGTCACGGAGAGGGACACATTGTTACTTCTCCCTGTAAAACATGCGGTGGAAGCGGGCTCATCCAGAAAAAGAGAACGATTACGGTCAAGATTCCCGCGGGAGTGGAATCCGGTTCGCGCCTTAAAATAACGGGCGAGGGCGAGCAGGGGCCGAACGGGGGAACAGCAGGCGATCTGTATGTTGTTATTCATGTAAAGAAGCATGAAGTCTTTGAAAGGCATGGAGCCGATATAATAAGTCTGATAAACGTACCGTTTCCGACGGTATGCCTCGGAGGAGAAATTGATGCCCCGACGCTTTCCGGAGGAACAGCCAAAATGAAGATTCCTCCGGCAACCGAGAACGGAGCGGTTTTCCGCTTGAAGGGCAATGGAATATCATACCTCGGTTCTTACGGCCGCGGAGACCAGCTTGTCAAGATTAACATCATGGTACCCAAAAAGCTTTCCTCCAAGCAAAGAGAACTTCTGCAAGAGTTCGCTAAAATATCAGATGAACAGGGCGCTTGAAACCGGCTAAATGAAACAAAAAAATTGTAACTTAATTGTAACGGTATGCTCCCAATAGATGACATAGAAGTTGTAGACAAGGTTTTAAGCGGAGACACCGAGGCCTTCTCTTTGATTGTTGAAAGGTACAGGAATATGACATTCAGGTATGTCTATTCTCGGTTCAACAATTACGATGAAGCTATGGATATTACTCAGGATATATTTATAATGTCTCTTGAGGCGTTGAAGAGTTTCAGGAGAGAGTCAAAGTTTTCGACCTGGTTTTACAGTATTATGGTGAATTACTGTAAAAACTACAGGAAGAAGAGTAAACGCTATAATGTTGTCCCTATAAGCGGCGGCAAGGATGATGATGAGTATGAACTTCAGATTCCGGACGACCGGGCTGGTCCCGAGGAAAATGTAATAACGAACGATTCTTTGCGAATAGTGAAGGACGAAATTTACAGGCTGCCCGATGATTACAAGGAAGTGCTTGTGTTGCGTGATATTGAAGGATTATCATATAACGATATTTCGGAAATGGTTGGTATTAACCTGTCCAATGTAAAGGTCAGGATTCACAGAGGAAGGGAACTACTGAAAAACAGATTGAGTGAGAGGGGGTTGATATGATCGAAAATCATATCCCTTTTGAAAAATTATCGGATTTTTGCGACGATGAAGTCATTGTTCAGGAAGAAAGGAAGGAGCTTCTTGAGCACATGCAAAAATGCCACTTCTGTAAATCGGAATTTCATCAACTGCAGAGCATGATTTCATACTGCTCGGATTTACGGAAAACATTTATATGCGCCGAGGATTTTGTAAAAAAGACCATGGCTGCAATCAAATGGCGCCACCGCCGCAGAACATTGCTGACCCATGTTCCTGTTGCCGCGGCCTCTGTCGTTCTCATAGGAGGTGTTGCCCTGTTCGCGTCCATCATCAACGCTCCGGCGGGACATGACACAGGAAGCTTCGCAATCATGCCGCCGAGTCCGCTCCCGCTTAACACGGCGGCAAGCGATACCGAAAACGTGGTCGGCATATTGAGCGCGAACAGCGCCTCTATCTTTAAGGTTTCGGACCTGTTCATTGAGGGTGAGATCGCGGCGGAAAGGTTTGCCAAATTGCGCAGAGAGCTGGGTTTCAGAAAAGTCTTCTACCGGGTGGGTTCGCGCCCCAAGCAGCAGGGAGCGGCGGCAAATCCCTACCTCGAAGAGGTAGGGAGCGTAAGCGGCTCCGGTGAACAGTTCAGCCTTCCGGCAAGACAGGGCGAATACGTCCACTTCAGGATCTTTAAGTAAGGCCGCCGCGCGCCCGACCGATCGTTGTGTTGCGTATAATCTTTGAAGGATATTTCATGAAAGACCTCATAATAATAGGCGCGGGCCCGGCCGGCCTTACGGCCTCGATTTATGCAGCGCGCAGCGGGCTCGATACCGAAATCATAGAGCGCTTTTCTCCGGGCGGGCAGGTACTCAATACGTATGAGGTTGAAAACTATCCCGGCTTTGCCGAACCTGTAGCCGGCTGGCAGCTCATGTCCGGCATGGAAGCGCAGGCGCGGCGGCTCGGCATCTCCATAGAGTCCGGCGAGGCGCTCGCGATAGAAAAACATAATGACGGAGTATTTTCGCTGCGCCTCGCGTCCGGCACAAGCGTTGAGTCAAGGGCTGTTATCATAGCGTCAGGCGCGTCCTATAAAAAACTTGGAGTTGCCGAAGAGGAGCGCTTGACCGGACGAGGCGTGTCGTACTGCGCCACCTGCGACGGCGCGTTTTTTAAAGACAGGGTGACCGCTGTTATCGGAGGAGGGGATACCGCGATTGAGGAAGCCCTTTTTCTCACAAAGTTCGCGAAAAAGGTATACCTGATTCACCGCAGGGACAGCCTCAGGGGAAGCAGGGTTCTCATAGACAGGATGCTTGCCTGCGGCAAGGTTGAACTCATTTACAACAGCGTTGTGGAATCGCTTGAGGGCGGCGATGCCCTTGAAAAAATAATTATTAAGGATCTCAAGAGCGGCCGGAGCTCTCCGCTTGCTGTTGACGGTTTTTTCATCTTTGTC
>JAITPE010000090.1 GCA_031289575.1 Spirochaetia bacterium
GATTATAAAGTGGGAGAGGGGAACTAAAGCCAAAAGTTCTCAGACAAACAGTAAAGAATTGGGAAAGAACCTGTTGACGCTTCCCAAATTAAAAGTACTCAATATCGGCCATATGCTGACTAAAGCACAATCTATCTTGACGCAAATGTTTACCGATGCGGGTAAGGGAAGCGTAATACAATAGGCGATGCGCGATTAATCGCGCGTGAGCCGGCAGGACGTCCAGGATTATAGCCTTACCTCTGCGCCAGTGCGTGACAGGCCGCTATGGCGATAGCGTCGGCCGCGTCATCGGGTTTTGGAATTTCCCCTATGTTGAATATCCGCATTATCATAATCTGCATTTGCTCTTTGGCGGCCTTGCCGTATCCGGTTATGGCGCGCTTAACCTGAACCGGCGCGTATTCCGCGTAGTCAATGCCGTTTCGGCGCAGCGTAAGCAGAATAACACCCATCGTTTTTGCCACATCGAGCGCTGTTGTAGTATTTCTGGAAAAGAACAGCCTTTCAATCGCGGCACAGTCGGGTCTGTGCGTTTCTATTATTTCAATAAGGCTGTCCTGGATTTTTAAAAGTCTTTCGTCGATGCGTTCTCCCGAAGCGGTCTGTATCGTTCCGTAACTGATCACCTTAAGTTCCGAAGCGATTACAGCCCATCCAAGAATTCCATATCCAGGATCAATCCCCAGAATCTTCACTATCCCTCAATCTTTGCCATAATGTCATCAGGAATATCGTAGTTGGAATATACGTTCTGACTGTCATCATGGTCGTCAAGCAGTTCAACTATTCTAAGACATTGCGAAGCCCTTTTTTCGTCGAGGGTAATGCTTGTCTTTGGAATATAGGTCAGCTCGTTTACCGAAAGGCGGAGCCCCTTTTTCATGAGCAGCTCGGATACTTCGTTAAACGAATCGGGCGCGGTAATTACGGTTATTCCGCCGTCATCAGAAGTTATATCTTCCACATCAAAGTTGAGGAGTTCCTCCATGAGCGTGTCTTCTGTTGTCTGCCCGGGCTCAACAAGTATCATCCCATTGCGGTCAAACAGGTAGCTCACAGATCCGGTATCGCCCATGTTGCCTCCGTTTTTTGAAAAGATAGTTCTTATTTCGGGAGTGGTTCTGTTCTTGTTGTCGGTAAGGCAGTCAACCATAATCGCCACTCCTCCGGGGCCGTAACCCTCATAGCGGATCTCCTCGTAGACAACGCCGTCGAGCGTGCCGGAACCTTTTTTAATCGCCCGCTCAATATTGTCGTTGGGCATGTTGACCGATTTCGCCTTGTTGACCGCGGTTCGAAGCCTGGGGTTAGATTCAATATCCTCTCCGCCGGCTTTTGCCGCTACCGTAATCTCGCGTATCATTTTTGTAAATATTGCCCCGCGTTTCGCGTCTAAGCTGCCTTTTTTGCGTTTTATGACAGACCATTTGGAATGACCGGACATTTTTTCCTCCAATGCTTTTTTGTTAAACAAGATAGCCGTCATAGGCTCTATGACATAGCTTTAATAGCCCCTTTTTATTTTCAACTGTAATTTTATAATCTTTTCTCTTGAATCATTGCTTCTGTAGTCGAACGAGATCGATTGTCTGTAAAATTCTATGGCGCTTTGATATTCCTCAATCCTCTCGTAGGCCCAGGCCGTATTCCAGCGCACGGTTCCGCAGTTGAGCATTTCGTACTGCCTGCGCTGTTTGTTAAGTTCAAGCGCGAGTTTTCCCTTTTCTTCCTCAAGGGATTCGTATTCCTTAAAGCTTTCGTAATTTTGATCCTTGAGTACCTCGGCCTTGCGCAAGTTGATGCGCTCCGAAATTTCTCTTATTTTGGCATCGCCTGATTTTATCCGCTCCAAAACCTGTTCCTGGTATTTAATGGTTTCGCCGTAATGATCTATTGCCTTTTGAAACTGCAGGTCCGAGAGGGCCATGTCGGCGGTGTATTCATGGGCTTTCGAGCGATGGTAGATATCGGCCTCGGGCAAGAGTTCAAGCGCTCTCGCGAACGACGAGGCCGCGAGGCGGTGGCTGCCGGTTTTGGCGAAAGCAATGTATCCGAGCGCGAAGTGAATGACTCCGTCATTGGTTTTTACCGAGAGATATTTTTGGTAATAGTCCTGGGTGTTGAGATAATAGCCCAGATCCTCGTTCAGGTTTCCAGCCGTGAGGTACAATGACGGATCAATATCATCATCGGTATTATTCATGTAGCGTTCAAGATGATAAAGGGCCTTGGTCTTTCTTGTAGTTGGGGCGAGGGATATTCCAAGTTCAAGCGAGTACGCGTATCGCTCCGGATTAAGGGTAAAGGCCGATTCGAGCGCCGCGATGTAGCCCTCAAACTGACCGGCCTTTTTGTAAATCTGGGAGAGTGCGTAGTATATCGCGTCGTCCTTTCCCAATTCAACATTTTTGAAGCGCAAAGCCTGAGTGTAATTGCTTATAGCCTCGCGCCGGCGGCCGAGCGCGGCATGGCAGGCGGCGGCGGAAACATGCAGGTTGGCCAATTTTGGGTTATCCTCAATGAAAAATCCTTTCGCCTTTCTGTAGCGGAAAATCAAATTGAGGTTGATGTCTTCCTTATCCGATTTCATGGATATGAAATCGGACGGAATGCGCTTGTCCTCAAGGCGCGTGCTGTAGAACGAGTCAAGTTCGCCGTTGACTATCCGCAGCGCGTCCTCGTACCTGCCCTGTTCATAGAGAGAGGCAAAATCAGCATCCTGCGCCGATAGGCGGAAGCATGTAAAAATAATGATTATTAAGGCCGCAGCGCGCATGGTATCCTCCCTTTAAATATCGGACAAAACAGAGAAAAGTTGTTGTAATTTCCCCTATCAATAGCGAAGAGTACCTTTATGCTTTAACTTCGCGGCGGCGGTTTCTAAATTAGCAGGTAAACATGACTTTGGTAAAATCTTTCAGTTATTTAAATATAAACCAGAGGCGCCTTCTTTTAATCAATCTTTTTCTTGCCTCTCTTTTGGCGTCTTCTATTCTGGCGGATATATTCTATTCGGCGCAGTACTATTTTTTCTATATAACCTCGGCAAGGTATATTCTTCTCGCTGTGCTTCCGGCTCTCGTAGCGGGGAGCCTGTTGGGCAGATTTATTTTTAGTGTCTTTAAATCGTATAGGCTCCTTTTTACTCTCATAGATATTTTCTTTTTCATTATTTGCGGATTATACGTATGCCGTTTCTTTATTGTAAGCGGCGGCGCGAATCCGGTTTTTGTACTCATCACCTCATGCGGGCACGGGATGCTTCTCTACGCGGCGCTTATTTCGTTTTTCGCGGGCATAAAGCTCAACTACGGCCTGAAGATTTCGAGCGGCGACTTCATAGATGAGAAACATGGAATTTACTCATTTTTTACTATTTGCTTTGCGGGAATCTTAAGTGGAATAATCATCGCATCCATTCATATAACCGGTTTTATAAGCGCGGATAACATCATTATCATTTGCCTCCAGTCGGCCGCGGCTTTGGTTGTGCTGGTATCTTCCTTCTTTATAAACATGGAATACAATCCTGATACGATGTATATGCACCGCTTTGACGAGGATGAGCAGGCCGCAGCGGTAGAGCACAGGGACGATATTTTTTTCACATACCTCAACGCGTCTTACATTTTCATGTATACCTATTTGGCCTATTTCAACTATATTAAATTTTACGCCGATCTGCGCTGGGGCGGAGCGCGCTTTGCCGCGGTTTGTATTTTGTTTATCATGGCCGGGTTTTTTCTCGGCAGGCTGGTACGGCAGTCGTTTTGGCATATATACAGCGAGATGCTTTTTCCGGTTTTCTTTATGCTCTACGTTTTTTTGATCTACCGTTTCCATGAACAGGTGACGCCGTTTCAGGCTTTGTCTTTCATTATTCCGGCCGCATTGCTTTTCGGCTTCACGGTCTGCCAAACCGTGCGTATGCTTGTGGACCGGTTTGAACAGGAGAGCCGGTATAATGTTCTTTTCTTTTCGATGTTTATAATTCCGCCTCCGCTGCTCATTGTCTTAAGCTTTGTTGAGTTTACATATTTTTGGTATTTCATTTTAATCTATCTTTTGACACTGTTGAATATCCTTATTCCAGGCCTGTACCTGCTGAACAAGAACACGAGAACTTACAAAAAGGGATTGTACTTCGGCCTCACTTTGGTTTTTATACCCATTTTACTTTTTATGCACCTGTACCTTAAGATTCCAATAAACAGCGCGCGCTATCTTCCCAAGGTCAAAAATTTTAATGAGCTCAAAAACACAAACTTCAACGCCTTATACCTCAAGAATAAGTCCGATATAATGATAAATGATACTATTGCGTTCCGCTCTTCCGATTCGGTTGTGCGCGGATTAAAAAGGGCGATGCTTGCGGCGCTTCTGTATCAGCAGGATGATTCTACGGCGCTGATACTGGACGGCAACCAGAAATTTTTCCGCAACCCGGTTATATCGTGGTTCAAGAACTACGAACTCGTTGATACTGTTCCGGCAAGATTTGTGGACTACGAAAGGCTTCCTTTGGCAGGCAATCAGCTCTATGTTGCCGATGAAAAAAATATCATAGACGCGCTCCGAGGAGAAAAAAAATACGGACTCATCGCGTCCAGCCCCAACATACTTGATATGCGGCATAACGCGTTCCGCTTTAGCTCCGATTACTACAAGTATGTCAAGGAGCATTTGACAGATAACGGCATTTTTGCCGAGATCATCAATCCTGATTTCTGCTCAAAAAAAACTATCTCGCGCTGCGTTACAAATATAAGCTCCATTTACAAGAACCGTGTTGTTTACTTCTTCTCCGA
>JAITPE010000242.1 GCA_031289575.1 Spirochaetia bacterium
GAACGGCTTACGGCCAAATCGCTTGCCCTGTAGGCGAGGCCGATTTTGTCAATGTACTCGGACAGGTATATTGAACCGGCATCCGGTTCATCCTGAATTTTTTCCTTGAACTCAAGGTATGATGCCGCGCCTGTAGCCCAGATGATTCCCACATTTTTTAGCTCATTGGAATATTTTTTGCGAAGTTCCAGCATGAGTTTATTGAGCCTGAGCGCGCCCTGGCTGCCTCCTATAAGGAGCACAACTTTTTCGCAGTGTTCAAGGTGAAAGGCCTTTTTTGCCTCTTCCCTGGGAATTTGTTCAAGAACATGTTTTCTTATTGGGTTCCCGGTATTCACAAAGGCCTCTTTGTTTTGCAGATAATCCTTCGAGGCCTCGAATGTTCCGTATATCCGCTTGGCCTTTTTTTCGAACATTGATGTAACGCGGCCCGGAACCGAATTTTGCTCGCATAAAAAAATCGGCACCTTCCTCCGCCGCGCCGCAAAAAGCGCCGGAGCGGATACATACCCGCCCATTCCAAGTACCGCTCCTATATTTTTTTTGCGTATAATTCTTGATGCCTTAAATACCGCGAAAAAAAACTTAATCAAAAAGAACGGCAGCTTTAAAATATTCTTTGTAAAGGACGGCGCGCTGTAATAGATAAGGTCTCTGGGAGATATGCTGTCCATTATTGAAAAACGGCTGTCGGCTTTCCCCGCGCAAAAAAGCGGCCGCAGTTCTCTCGCCTTCATCTCTTCATATACGGCAACACCCGGACTCAGATGTCCGCCTGTGCCGCCGCCTGTTATAAGCAGTCTTTTTTGTTTCAAAACAATACCTCGGAAATCGGCGCGGCCTGTTTAGTTTTTTCTTCATCTATCCGGTAGCGCGAAATATTAAGGAGGATTCCTACAGCAAACATGCTGGAAAGAAATGATGAGCCTCCGTAGCTCACAAATGGCAGCGGAATCCCTGTTGTCGGAAGCCCCCCTGTGACAACCCCCATGTTTATAAAGGCCTGCGCCGCAATCAAAATGCCAAGCCCAACCGCCAAAAGCCTGCCGAAATCATCGGGTGCGGCAAGGGCAAGGGCGGCCACGCGCATAAAGAAAAAACAGAACAGCGCAACCGTAAGCAGCGTACCGGCAAGCCCCATTTCCTCCGCTATTACGGCGAACACAAAATCGGTATGCGGCTCCGGAAGCCTGCGGATCTTCTGTTCGCCGAATCCCATTCCAAGGCCCAGAAGTCCGCCCTTCTTGAACGCAATGAATGACTGTATAATGTGATACCCGTTGCCGAAGCGGTCTTTCCACGGGTCAAGATAAGCCAAAAGGCGCTCGCGCCTGTAATCGACCTGATATATGAGCAGGTAGAACATCGGAATGCTCAAAATAAACAGCGTTACCATATATAGAAACGGAAAGCCTGATACAAAAAATACGACCGCCGCGACAAAGAGAAGTTCCATCGCGGTGCTAAAATCGGGCTGCAGCATTATGAGCACAAACATGACGGCCACAATGAAAAGCGGAAAGAGAAGGCGCGCCACATGATTCTCTGTTCTTTCGGCCGAAAAAATCTTAACCAAGTATACAACCAAGAAAACCTTCACAAACTCGGAGGGCTGGAATGAAAACAGCCCAAAGTTTATCCAGCGCGCGGCCCCCTTGACATGATGGCCCACGCCCGGAAGAAGCACAATAAGGAGCAGCACGAAAGAAAAAATAAGCATAACCCTTGTGTAGCGCCTGTATATACGGTAATCAATAAATTGAACAGCCAAAAGAATAAGAAGGCCCGCAAAAAACCATACGAGCTGGCGCTTGAAAAAATAGAAGGCGTCTCCGAACTGGGACATGGCGTACACCGCGCTTGCGCTGTAGCACATCGCAAGGCCGAATCCCGACAGCGCAAAAACCACCGCGAAGAGAAACAAATCAGGATCTCTTCTGCGCCTTATACCGGTAACTTCGCTCAGTTCCACTTCAACTCACCGCTTCCGAGTTTTCTAAAGGCTTCCCTAAAGGTATCGCCCCTCTCCTCATAGTCTTTAAACATATCAAAGGACGCGCAGGCCGGAGAGAGCAGAATGGCATCCCCCTCGCGGCTGAGCCCCATTGCCTTTACAACAGCGTCATCAATGGTGTCCGCCTCAACGCAGTTATATTCCTTGAATATTTGCGCGAATTCCTTTTTCGATTCGCCAATGAGAATAATGGCGCGCACAGCGCCGCGCAAATACGGAGAAAGCCTTGAGTAATCGTCACCCTTGCTTCGGCCGCCGAGTATTATGACACCCGGAACAATCAGGCTCCTCAGGGCCATGGCTACGGCGCCTACTGTTGTCGCCTTGGAATCATTGAGGAAGGTTCTTTCCTGAAAAACGCCCAGCAGTTCCATGCGGTGAGGCATGCCCTTGAAAGATGAGCACGCGAGAACAGCCCTGTCGTAATCGAGCTCCAGCCCGCGCTTCTCAAGTATGCTCCTTACAAGCAGAATTGAGGCCATTGAGTTTTGAATATTGTGAAGCCCCACAAGGAACATATTCTTTGTTTTCATGAAGAGCCGCCTTTCACCGCTGTCCCTGAAAAATATAATGTCTTCTTTATAAAAAATATCGCCGTTTCTTGTATCAATCGAGAAGGCCAGCGTTTTTGCCCTGCTTGTTTTTACCGCCCCGCTGAGAGCAATATCATCAAGACTATAAATGAGGAAGTCGTCTTCTGTTTGATTCATGGTTATGCGCATCTTGGCCGCGAAATAGTCTTCCATGCTGTCATAGCGGTCGAGATGATCGGGCGTAATGTTTAGTATAGCCGCCGCATCGGGCCTGAAGGAATCAATTGTTTCCAACTGAAAGGATGAGAGTTCCACAACAGTAATTGTATCATCGGATGATTCATCGACAATCGAAATGAGCGGAATGCCTACATTCCCGCCTACAAGCGCGTGGAAGCCGAGTTCCTTTAGAATATAGTGAGTGAGCATTGTTGTTGTTGTTTTGCCGTCGGTGCCGGTTATGGCGATTACGCTTCCTTTGAGGAAACGCCAGGCGAGTTCGATCTCGGCAAGAACCGGAATGTTTCTCTCAACGGCCGCGGCAATCAGCGGTATTTTTTTCGGCACGCCTGGGCTCAGCACAATGCAGTCGAATCCTTCGTCAAGGATAGCGGGTTCCTGTTTTCCGGTAATTACCCTTACATTCTTGTCGAGCCGGGCGATTATATCGGCAAGCTCGGCGGAACTCTTGCTGTCGGTAACAACAGTCTCCACTCCGCGCCGCGCAAGAAAATTGGACGCGGCAAGCCCGGTTCTAAATCCAAGCCCGACAACAAGAATTTTTTTCAGTTCATTCACATTCATATCCGCAGCCATCATTAAAGTATTTTAAGAGAACTCAATCCAAGAATAGCCAGTATAATTCCAACAATCCAGAAACGCACAACAACTTTTTGCTCGGGCCAGCCGGAAAGCTCAAAATGATGATGAATGGGCGCCATCTTAAACACGCGCTTCTTCCTGAGCTTGAACGAGGCGACCTGAATAATCACCGACAACGCCTCGATAACGAATATGCCCCCGACTATGACCAAAAAAAACTCTTTTTTTATCATGACGCCCACTATGCCTATGACGCCCCCGAGCGCGAGGGAACCGGTATCGCCCATAAATACCGATGCCGGGTTGCCGTTGAACCACATAAAACCCAGCAGCGCCCCGCCGATTGCGCTCAGGAAAACAGCGAGTTCGGCCCCATGAACAATGTACGGAATTCCAAGATACTCGGTAATCTTGACATGACCCGACAGATACGACATTATAGCAAGCACAAAGACCACAATAACAGCCGTTCCGCTCGCCAAACCGTCAAGCCCGTCGGTGAGGTTGACAGCGTTCGAATAGCCGACAATGACTATCATCGCAAACGGTACCCACAGCCAGCCCATATCCGCTATGGGCCCATTTATAAACGGAATGTACAATGTACC
>JAITPE010000259.1 GCA_031289575.1 Spirochaetia bacterium
CCAATTGAGACATCCTGTCTCGGGGCTGCAGGCCAACATCCTGTTGGCTCGGGTGGATTTTCGGCGCGGCCACCCCCTACAGCCCCCGCGCGCCGCTCATACGCCGCGGGGCTCACGCGCCTACAACTTCGCGCCGGGCTGAGAGGACTGCCCGGACTGCGAGTTCGGCGCGTATCGGTATCCGGCGCCTTGCGCCGGATGATTTGGGACTGGTTGCAAACCAAAACTTTCTTTGCTGCCGTAAATTATTCTATTCCGGAACTGACATGTAACCAAAACTTTTCGGCTTGTCCGAAACTTGATGTTACAATAAACTTGTGAATCGAAACTTCTGCTTCCAAAAATTAATTCTATTCCAGAAATGAAACTTTATGTGAACCAAAACTTATTGTTTTCAAAGAACTTTTTTCTTGTTTCAAATACATTCTGTATATGCGAAAATATTTTGCAAGCAAAAAATTTCACTTTTGCTTTTGCCGTAATAAATTGTCAGTACGCGGCAATAAACTTGTTATCGAAACTTTCTAACTTGTCAGTACAACGAAAAAAAATTTACAAGCGAAATGATTATCCGAAGGCAAAAACTTTGTTTTTTCTTCACTAAATTATCATTACTCCATTCTATTTCAAATTTCACCGTATGCTTTTCTGACTCAATAAATTTAAAATCACTTGTTAAAAGACGAATACTGTAGGTTAAAAATACTTCTTTTGCTCCATGTGAGATAATATAGCGTCTTATGATAAACAAGTCTTTTATTTCACCATATGACATCCAGCCTGCTTTTTTCCCAAGACCAGTCCATTTGTAAAGAAAAAAAACCTCCTTCTATATCGACAGGTTTACTATAGTAGTTCCCAGGCTCTATTATTGCTTGGTTTTTCCATGGTCTGATTGTGTTATCATCTACAACTAATTTGTATATTTTTATATTGTCAGAATCTCTCAACGGAATTTTATCCACACCATATGGTTTATAATAAGGCAACGGCAGCGACAAATATTCTGACATTACAGTTATTTTACCTAAATCATCGGTATATTCTAACTCCAAGCATGTTGCATTTCAAACTTGATGCTACAATGAACACCAAATTTCTGTAACATAAAAGGAAATAACCTGCCATATTCAACGTCCGGCTTAATCCGGAAACAATTTTATTGAAGCGGGAGTATCAAATGCGTAAAACAAAGCAAGTCTTGATTGCCATAGCAATTGTATCATCGGCGCTGGCCGGAGTGTATCTGTTCGGCGCGAAATCGTCTTTTCTTGATGAAGCCAATCAGCCATCGCCGCTCAAAACAAAGGACGACTCAACCGTTATTCATGAGATGCAAAAGGCATATCAGCGTATATATGAAGACTACAAGGACTCTGTTGTTTTCATCAGCACAGAAAAAACAGTAAAGATGCAGCAAAACAATCCCTTTGCCGACGATCCCTTCTTTAAACAATTCTTCGGCAATCAGCAGGGGCCGTCAACCAGAAAGGCTCATGGATTGGGAACCGGCTTTATTTTGTCAAGCGACGGCTATATATGTACCAACTACCATGTCATAGCCGACATGGATTCCGTGACGGTTAAGGTAAACGATAAGGAATACAAGGCAAAAGTCATAGGCTCGGACAAAATCATAGATATAGCGCTCATCAAAATAGAGGGCAGCGGGAAATTCAAACCTGTGCATCTTGGAAATTCCGATGAGCTGCGGGTGGGCGATATTGTTGTAGCGATAGGCAACCCGTTCGGGCTCGACCGCACGTTTACATCGGGCATTGTAAGCGCCACCGGCCGGACGGCCATTGACGCCACAGGCAACAGCCATATACAGACCGACGCCTCGATCAACCAGGGGAACAGCGGCGGCCCGCTGATAAACATTGACGGAGAGGTAATAGGAGTCAACAGGGCTATCCTTTCGGAAAACGGAGGCAATGTAGGCATTGGTTTCTCTATTCCCATAAATGTTGTTAAAACAACACTGCTGCAGCTCAAGGAATTCGGCAAGGTAAAGAGAGGCTACATAGGCGTGCAGATCTCGCCTCTTACCGAAGATTTTTCGAAGGAACTGGGGCTCGCGAACACAGAGGGCGCGCTTGTCGGCGGAATTGAAGAGAACAGCCCGGCGGAAAAAGGCGGAGCGCGGGTGCGGGATGTTATTATTGCGGTAGATGACAAACCTATCAAGGAATACAGGGAATTGGTTGATACGGTAAGTAAAACCGAAATAGGAAAGACCGTTAAAATAACACTATGGCGCGACAAGAAAAAAACCAATATATGGGTAACCGTGAAAGAAAGGCCATAGAGTGGCATATCGGCTAAAATTACCGCTAATTTGTGTTATTTTTACCTTGACAGTACGGTTGTATATATATAAGGAGAAATATATGATCCCAAAAAAAACATTTCATGGTAAAGTCTCAAAGAAAGAATTCGATATTTTTTACGTCCAGCGTGGCTTAACGTTTTTTGAGCGTTCTGATAGAATATGGCATTAATAGATTATCCACGGGTTCATTACAAGAAAAATCCGCTTCTTGAAGTGGTATGTCAAGTGAGGTATCCTCGAATTCTAAGTATAGAAGGGGAAGTTCCGTCCGTATTTCAAAATAAGATCATTGGACAATTCCCTATTCTACAGACAGCTAACGAATATCAGCAGCAAGTTTCGGTTGATATGACCAATGATAATCCGATTCCACATATTACTCAAATCGAAAAGAGACCAAATTACGCATTTGTCTCTGACGATGAAAAATGGAAAGTAAACCTAACAAGCACTTTTTTATCGTTCTCAACCATACATTATTCTTCATGGGAGGAATTTTATAAAAAGATTGCATCATTAATCGAAATATTCCAGGGGATTTACCCTACACCATTTTATGAAAGAGTTGGCATTCGTTATATTGATGCGTTCACTCGTTCAAAATTGAATCTGGATAATATTGGATGGCAGGAACTCATACAGCTTTCTGCGTTAGGCTTTTTATCTAATGATAATATTAAAGATAATATAAAGTCTTTTACAAGTTCAACAGAATTTGACGCAGGCAATAATTTATTTGCAAGAATTAATACCAGCTTAGGGTATGTTAATTTCGGGGATATACAAGCGCAGTTACCAGAACGGGAGTTAAGTTTTATTGTTGACAGTGATATTTTTGCTTTTAAAATGAAAAAAGAAGAATTAACTTCTCGTTTTGAAAATTTACATAAAGTATCAACCAACATAATGCGTTCGGTTATTACCGATACATTACATAATGCCATGGAGCCTGAATCTATATGATGACCAAAATTGAGCCTCCAATTATTGCGCCTCGGCTTGAATCTATGTTTGCTGATAGCTATACTATTATAACACCCAGCAGGTTCTCTTCAGACATAACCGATGTAGGTCTCAGTAGTTCTTATAATTCAGGGCTACCGTATTCAATGAATGTATTTACTGCAATTTCAAAATCTTTCTCAATTAAGAATATTGACGATTCTTCTGTTAAAACGAAAGTTCTACAGATATTAAATGCTCTTAATGAATCTATTGTAAACATTCCTAATATTAATAATAATGCAGATTGCTATATTTCAAAATTACATATAGTCGAACAAGACGATAAATCTATTTTAATAGAATGGAATTTTTCAAATTTTCGTATTGGTTTTGTTGTTTGTACACCAGTTGAAGATTCTTATTATTTTCTTGTATCACAAAATGAAGAATCTTTTGTTTCAAAGAGTGAAAAAATTGGAAATAAAATAAATAAATTGGCGAATGAAGCTGTTAAATATGTTGTCAGGAATATATGAGTTACCCAGAAAAAATGCTTCGGGGTATTTCTGACCCAAATTGGATTGCCTAAGAACCAAAGAACAATGCTATCTGCAGCATAAGAGCGCAAATTATAGTCGACAAAATAGAATAATCATATCGAATGGCTGTCAAATAAAGTACTCTGCTTTTGCATTCAAAGGGAGGAACTGAATGATAAAAACTTTCAATGCCTGTACTGAGGAAATTGATGATATAGGCGATGCCATAAAAGAAATAACCGGCCAAATCGAAAAGATGCAGCTCGCGGAAAATTCTGTAGGTATTTTATCATGTCATTATGAGTTCATCGAAAACGGTACAGTCGCTAAGTTATGCGATTCCGTCCCCTTTGATATAATCGGCATGACTACTATTGCAAGCGCTTCGGGCGGCGCTTTCGGCATGTACCAGATGCATTTGACAGTTCTTACAAGCAGCGAGGTGTCATTTTCCACAGCGGCAACAGAAGCGCTCACAGAGGAAAATTTTCATGATGCTATATCAGACGCGTACAAAAGCGCCGCAGGCGGCTCTGATGATACATCCCTCATCATCTCATTTTTCCCGTACACACGGCACCTGAGTTCCGCTGATACTCTGCGCACATTCGACAATGTATGCGGCGGCATTCCAATCTGGGGATCGGTGGCAAGCGATGTGACTGTCACATTCCAAAACTGCAATACAATCCTGAACGGAAGGGCGGGAAACGACTTTGTGGTTATGCTTCTCTTCCACGGCCCGGCGAATCCGGAATTTTTGATAACATCCATTCCCAGCCACAACATCAGCCCGCGCAAGGCGCTGATTACCGAATCTGATGGCTGCATCCTTAAAAAGGCAAACGATATGACGCTGGCCGATTACTTTAACAGCATACAGTTTCACTTTCAGAACGCGGCCTCCATTCCGCTGATTCTTGAATACGAAGGCAGCTCCGTTGCTTTGGCCATCTATTCCATGAACAAGGACGGCAGCGCCGTCTGCGGCGGCGAGACGCCGGTTGGAGCATTCTTTTCGCTGGGAGAGATTGATGAGGAAGGCATTATCGAGACTGCCGAGGCCACCATTGACAAGGTATTGGAGAGCGGACGTACATCCCTCTTGATGCTTCCATGCGTAACACGCTATATCGTGCTTCACCCCAACAGCGAGGCCGAAATCAAGAAGGTAATAGAAAAAGTAGGCGGCAAAATCCCATACTGGCTTGCTTACTCCGGCGGTGAAATATGCCCTGTGCGCGGAGGAGACGGGAAGCTGCATAACCGGCTTCATAATTACACATTTTCGGCCTGCGTATTGTGAACGATTCAAACACAATAAATGAACAGACGCAGATAGAGCTGTTGAAACAAAGCGTTCAGGAGCTTGAAAAAGAGAATAAGAAAAACAGGCGGGAGAACAAGCGCCTAAACGATCTGTTATCTTTGGAAAAGGCTGTAGCCTCGGCAAGGACAAACAAGCACGCTGTTTTGACTATGGAACAGCAAAACCGCGACAAATACATGAAGCTTATTTTGGAGAACGGTCAGGATATGGTCTTGATCTTTGATAACACCGGACGGGTTGCCTACTGCACCAATGTATTCCTGACTACGGCCAATATTGACAATGTGAACCAGGTTTACGGCCGTACTTTTCACGAAATCTTCAACCGTTTAGCGGCTCCTGAATTGGTGAACAGAATTTTTGAAACTTTGAAAAAATCAATGCGTTTAAAAACTCCGCTCTTGTCATCAGACACAATGGATTTCGGCGGAAGAACCCGTCATTATGTGCTTCAGATAAACCCGCTGTTCGACACTGCCGGCAAAAACGAGGGCGGTATACTGCTCTTTCATGACATAACCGAAATTATAGAAGCCCGCAAGGAGGCCGAACGGGCAAGCCTTGCTAAATCGGATTTTCTTTCAAGCATGAGCCACGAGATGCGCACCCCGATGAACGCTATCATAGGCATGACCACATTGGCAAAGCTTTCCGATGATATTGAAAAAAAGGACTATTGTCTCTCGAAAATTGAAGATGCCTCTAACCATCTGCTGGGGGTCATCAACGATATTTTGGATATGTCGAAGATCGAAGCGAATAAATTGGAACTATCTCATATTGCTTTTAATTTTGAAAAAATGCTTCAAAGAGTAGTGAATGTTATCAATTTCAAGGTAGATGAAAAGAAACAGATTTTTACAGTCAATATAGACCGCAATATTCCGTTGAACCTTATAGGTGATGACCAGCGCCTTACTCAAGTCATAACCAACCTTCTCTCCAACGCTGTTAAATTTACACCCGAAGAGGGTTCCATAGATTTGAGTTCCAGCCTTTTGGCAAAAAAAGATGGCATATATACAATTCAAATAGCGGTAAAGGATTCAGGAATAGGCATATCCAAGGAACAGCAAATCCGTTTGTTCAAATCATTCCAGCAAGCCGAAAGCGGCACGACCCGCAAATTCGGCGGGACCGGTCTGGGCCTTGCCATATCCAAGCGGATTGTGGAAATGATGGATGGGGAAATTTGGGTCGAATCAGAGCTGGGCCAGGGTTCAGCCTTTATTTTCACAGCGAAGCTGAAACGCGGCGAAAGGCGGAAAGACCTTAACATGCTTGATCCCGGCGTCAACTGGAGCAACATAAGAATCCTGGCTGTTGATGACACAGAAGACATTCGGAAATACTTCGAGGCCGTTTCACAGCGTTTCGGGATCATTTGCAATACCGCGGAAAGCGGCGAAGAAGCCTTGATGATGATAAAGAAAAACCGCTATGACATCTATTTTATAGACTGGAAAATGCCGGGCATGGACGGCATTGAGACAACCGGCCGCATAAAAGAGTATTTGAGAAACTCAACGGACAGCGGGTCAAAATCGGTAGTCATTATGATTTCGGCCGCGGACTGGAACTCCATTGAGGACAAGGCCAAAGGCGCCGGCGTGGATAAATTCATTCCCAAGCCTCTTTTTCCATCCGTAATTGCCGATTGTCTCAACGAATGCCTTGGGACACAAGGTCTCCCCAGAAAGGAGGCGCAGTCCAGAACCGAAGATTTCAAAGATTTACGCATACTTTTAGCCGAGGATGTGGAGATCAACCGCGAAATTCTGATTTCCATTCTGGAGCCGGCCAATTTGTCAATCGACTGCGCCGAAAACGGCATAGAAGCCTTTAATATGTTCAGCGCAGCGCCCGGCAAGTACAGCCTTATTTTTATGGATGTGCAAATGCCCGAGATGGACGGCTACGAGGCTACCAAGCGCATCCGCGCCATGAATATACCGCGGGCAAAGACGATTCCGATCATTGCTATGACCGCCAATGTTTTTCGCGAGGATATTGAAAGATGTTTGGCCTCGGGCATGAACGGCCATGTGGGGAAACCTTTGGATGTTGATGATGTGTTTGAAAAACTAAAACTTTTCCTTGAAAAATAAATACCTAAATTGAATGGATTTTAACATGAGCGTTTTTGAAAGCCTTTTTGATGTAATTGAAAACAGAAAGACAAAATCACCGGATGATTCTTACACAGCGGCGCTGATGGGTGAGGGAACAAAAAAAATTAATGCCAAAATAATGGAAGAAGCGGCCGAGACCTGCGAG
>JAITPE010000268.1 GCA_031289575.1 Spirochaetia bacterium
TAAGAGAACAGGCTCGGCCTCGGCAACAGGTTCTTCTTCTACAAGAGCGGGCTCGGCCTCGGCAATGAGTTCTTCTTCTACAAGAGCAGGCTCGGCCTCGGCAACAGGTTCTTCCTCAACGAGGGCAACGGGTTCCTCGGCAATGAGTTCTTCCTCAACGAGGGCAACGGGTTCCTCGGCAAGGAGTTCTTCCTCTACAAGGGCAACAGGTTCCTCGGCAAGGAGTTCTTCCTCTACAATGGCAACGGGTTCCTCGGCAAGGAGTTCTTCCTCTACAATGGCAACCTCGTCCTCAGCAAGGAGTTCTTCCTCTGCAAGGGCAACCTCGGCCTCGGCAGGGAGTTCTTCCTCAACAAAGGCAACGGGTTCCTCGGCGAGAACCGCCTCCGCGGGTTCTTCCTCCGCGGCGGCAGGCTCTTCTTCGGCGGACTCTTCCTCTTCAGAGGCAGAGCCCGCCGTTGTTTTTTCTCTGGCAGGAGCGGTTCTTGCCGCCGATACGCCGGCAGGGATTTCGCCGCCCTGTATAACATCCAATTTTCCGAGCAATCCTATGATTTTCTTCTCAAGGACGTCTCCTCTTTCTTTTATCTCATTGAGTTCACGCGTCGAATTATCAAGTTCGCGCTTGATCTTCGCTATTTCCTGTTCCTTCTCCTCAAGCGTGAGCTTTACTTCCTCAATCTCTCCCTTGAGTGTCTCGTTGTCGTTCTCCAACTTGGCGTTCTCGGATCTTAAATCGCCTATCAGTTGAAGCGCTTTCACTACCCTGGACTCAAGTTCTTCCAGTTGCTGCATCGATATCATACTTATGCCTCCCTTTATCTACAGAAAAAATCATCGTCATAAACAGGCCCGCGCAAAACGGGGATCATTATTATTATATGTTCGGCCGTTTCAATTCTTATATTGATAAGATTTTTTAAAACGCTAATCACTAAGCAAAGCGCTTGCATCTATCCCGTATATTGCCCTCGCGTAATCAGACGGAAAAGGGCTCACACCGGCGAACAGGCCTATGTACGCCCTGCGTGAAAAAAAATAACGCCCTCCCAGCACAGCCGTAAAAGGAACAATGCTGTCGCCGTCTTCAAGTTTAACGCCCGCCGGACGAAATGAGGCGCCCGCCTCGGCGTAAGGTATAAACGGATAGAGCTTGTCACCGCTCACCGCTGCCGACAGAGTAAAAAAATCGTTTCTCAGGCGGTCCTTGTACAAAAAGGCTTTTTCATCAAAAGGATTGAGCCCCAACAACGATGTGAATGTCCCCGATTTTGTTGGATCAAGATGAAAACCGCCGTAAAAATTATCATCAGAGCCCTCCCTGAAAGTATATAAAAGAGAAAAATGCAAAAATATATTCTCGGCCGGATCAAAGCCGCACGCGATGCCCGGGCTCAATTCATTGCGCCCGGCCGCGAGTCCGGCCCATTTCTGATTATAATAGACATTAGGCCCTGTAGGCAAATTAAATTCAAGCAAAAAACCTATATGTAGAGTATTAGATAAAAAATCACCAAAATAATACCACAGCTTGATTGACGTGTCGCCTATTGACGCCTCGCTGTTATCAAAGGTTTTACGGATATAATCGATGGAGAACCATGCGGAAAATCCGGAAAAAAGTCCCAAGCCCAACCCCAAGCGTTCCCTGCTGAAATACGAAGCGCGGTCATGGAGCTCTTCTTTAAAAAAAATGTCAAGATGGTCTTCCGGAATTGTATAAACTGTCTGGGTCAGTTGCAGCGCGGGCGCATTTTGCGGATATAAAAGAAAAATCAGCGCCAGTATATTAGCGCTGATTTTACGTTTGGAGATTCGAATCATATCGGTTTCGTCAGGAACGGTTACTACTTCACACCGGCCTGCTCTACAATCTTTTGAAACGAATTCATGTCGCTCACGGCAATTTCTGCCAGCATTTTGCGGTTGATTTGGATATCGGCCTTTTTTAAGGCCGATATCAACACACTGTACGAGCTTCCGCAAAGCTTGGCCGCCGCACTAATCCTGACAATCCAGAGAGAACGGATGTCTCTCTTTCTTCTTCTGCGGTCTTTGTAGGAATTTTGCAGGGCTCTGCGCCGGGCATCCTTTGCTGTTCTGTAAAGGGTGCTGCGTGAGCCGATAAATCCCTTGGCGTCCTTCAGTATCTTCTTGCTGCGATTATGATGAACGCGGCCTGTTGTCGCTCTTGGCATAGCGGAGAATCCTCACTTTTTATTTTACGTTGCTATATGGAACAGAGTGACGGGGGAACTATTGTCCTCTTTCTTTCCCGGAACTCATATTCGGTCTATTAAAACAAAGCCCTATGCATACGGCAAAAGGCGTCTTACTTTAGCAGCCTCTGTATCATCTACAGCGCCTGTACCCCTGAGTCCTCTCTTTCTTTTTGAAGATTTCGACTCAAGCAGATGACTCTTATATCCATTGGCGCACATTACCTTTCCGTTTTTTGTTATGCGGAATCTCTTTTTCGCGCCGCTGTTGGTTTTAAGCTTTGGCATAAATATATACTCCTTAATTTCAATTTTATTTTTTGACAGATTTAGGCGCTACAATCATCGTTATGTTTTTGCCCTCCTGCGAAGGCTCTTTTTCAATGGTTACTTCACTTTCAATATTATCCTTGACTCGGTTCATTACACCAAACCCAAGGTCGGAATGAGCCATCTCCCTTCCCTTGAATACCAATGTAAACTTAACCTTATCGCCGTCTTTCAGAAACTCTTTGGAATGCTTAATCTTATGCTCAAAGTCATGCTCGTTGATTGACGGACGCATCTTTATTTCTTTTACATGGATGATCTTTTGTTTCTTCTTTGTGTCTCTCGCCTTTTTAGCCTGTTCGAACTTAAATTTGCTGTAATCAACTATTTTTACAATCGGGGGATCTTGATTCGGTGATACCTCCACAAGATCAAGTTCAAGAGCCTTAGCGGATTCAAGCGCGTCTTTCAAAGAAACAACCTGAGCTTCTCCCTCGCCGATAAGTCTTACAGTTTCAGCTATGATTTCTTCATTGACCCTGAACTCTTCCGACCTGTCTTTCTCAGGCCTTTTTCCTTTCTTCATACGCAGACAGACACTCCCCCTCCATTTATTTATTCCGTACAGACGGAATAATAGATAAAACCAAAATGAAAGGGGATAGGTATTAAAATCAACTAAAATTCATTAATAGTACTTATTTTTTATTTCCTCTTTAATCATGACTACAAAATCATCAACCGTCATGCTCACGGATTTGTTTTCGCCCCGCCTTCGGACAGACAGCGTACCCTCTTCAATCTCCTTTTGTCCGGCAACGCATATAAATGGAACCTTTTGGGATATGGCATCCCTTATTTTATATCCTATGGATTCGCTTCTTGTGTCAATTTCGGGCCGCAGTTCCTCCGCAAGCATACGCTCGCGGAGCTTTTCGACATACGCGGCCTGTTCGTCGGATATGGATAATATCATAAGTTGCACCGGAGCAAGCCAAACAGGGAACTTCCCGCCGTAATGCTCAATGAGAATTCCTATAAAGCGCTCAAGCGAACCGAGAAGGGCCCTGTGTATCATAATCGGACGGTGTTTTTGCCCGTCGGAGCCTATATAGTGCATGTCGAACCTTTCGGGCAGGTTAAAGTCAACCTGTATTGTGCTGCACTGCCATTCGCGTCCTATGGCGTCCTTTATTTTTATATCTATCTTGGGGCCGTAGAAGACGCCCTCGCCCGGATCTATTTTGTAATCTATCCTGTTTTTGTTGAGCGCGGCGCGCAGGGCCTCGGTTGAAATCTCCCAGTTGCGCTCCGAGCCGACCGATTTTTCCGGGCGGGTCGAGAGATACACGTTCTTTTCCTTGAATCCGAATACATGCAGTATCTCAATAGTGAAATCAAGCACCTTTACGATCTCGTCCTCAATTTGGTCTTCGCGGCAAAAGATGTGCGCGTCATCCTGAGTAAATCCCCTCACCCTGGTGAGGCCGTGCAGTACTCCTGAGCGCTCGTAGCGGTAAACGGTGCCCATCTCAAACGCTTTGACCGGAAGATCGCGGTAGCTCTTCATGCTGCTGTTGAAGATCTGGATTTGCGATGGACAGTTCATCGGCTTGAGATAATAGTCCTGGCCGTCTATCTGGATAGGGGCATACATATTACCGCTGTAAAAACCGAGATGTCCCGATGTTTCATAGAGATTGGAGCGGGCGATGTGAGGTGTCGTATACAGCTTGTAGCCGCGCTTTAAATGCTCCGAGGTCTCAAATTTATCTATAACAAAGCGCAGCACAGCCCCGTTAGGATGCCACAACGGAAGGCCGGCGCCCACATCGTGACTGAACGAGAATATATCCAATTCCTTGCCGAGCTTTCTGTGGTCCCTCTTCTTTGCCTCCTCGAGCATATCAAGGTGCTTTTTCAGCATATCGGCGCTGGGAAAGGCTACGCCGTATATGCGCTGAAGCATCTTGTTTTTTTCATCGCCCCTCCAGTACGCGCCGGCTATGGCAAGGAGTTTAAAGGCCTTGATTACGGATGTATTCCGGACATGCGGCCCGCGGCAAAGGTCGCTGAACTCACCCTGATGGTATATTGAAACAGTATCATCAGTCATTTCGCTTATCATCTCAACCTTGTAGTTTTCGCCCGACCGGCCGAAAAAGGCAAGAGCCTTGTCCTTGCCGAGCGTTTCACGAATTATATCGATTTTTTCATCCGTAATCTTTGTCATTTCCTCTTCTATGCTTACGAGGTCTTCGGGAGTGAAAGGGGTGTTGATGTCGATGTCGTAGTAAAAGCCGTTCTCAATTGCAGGGCCTATGGCGAAGAGCGCCGTGGGATACAGCCGCTTCACGGCCTGAGCCATAAGATGGGCGGCCGAATGCCAAAAGATGGTGCGCCCCTCATCATCGGCAAACGTGATGATTCTCACATTGGAATCGCGGTCAAGCTGATATGATAGATCAACAGCCTTGCCGTCAACAATGGCGGCAAGCGCGGAGGCCTGAAGTTTTTTGCCTATAAGGCCGGCTATGTCGAATACCGAAGTCCCCTGCTCCGCCTCAATCTTTGAGGAATCGGGAAGGGTTATTGTAATCTTATTGCTCATTATTTTACCGAAAAAAGTAGATTTTTGGGCGATACTGGAGTCGAACCAGTGACCTCCTGCATGTCGAGCAGGCACTCTAACCAGCTGAGCTAATCGCCCGTATGCCGCAAAAAACGGATTGTTTGCAAATGAATTTTTGCGCCGG
>JAITPE010000052.1 GCA_031289575.1 Spirochaetia bacterium
AGCACAAATGGACGGAAATTTCCTATGTAGTCCTCGGTGGGCATAACAATGTAATTAAAGTGATACAGGTAATACACAAAAAGGCCGCAGATGAGGACAAACGGAAAAAAAGTACCTGAACGAATTATTTTTTTTAGCCTCTTCATGATTGTGTTTCGTTTTGCGCGGTTTTTTATTTTCGGCCGCTTAGAGTTTATCACAGAACAAACCTGTTTTTGTCAACGCTTAAAAAGGCTTAAGTATAGTTGACATTTTACCAGCGTTTTTGACTACCACAAACTGCATCTCTTTCTGACAGACATGCAGTCCTGCAACCTGATGCCGCAGCAGCAAAAAAAATTGCTTTACATAGTAACTATGAATTATTTCAGATTCCTATAGTATCAGTAAAACTACTATGGAGTACAATATGATCAGCGCCAGCAATCTTACAAAATACTATGGCGATTTCAGGGCTGTAAACAATATCTCCTTCTCAATTAATGAGGGCGAGATCACCGGACTTCTCGGGCCTAACGGCGCCGGAAAAACAACCACCCTGCGCATGCTTACCTGCTATCTAAAACCTACGCAGGGAACAATTCTTATTGACAATGTTAAAACAAGCGAGAACCCGCTCAAGGTCAAGGAACTCATAGGCTATCTGCCCGAATCGGCTCCGATTTACGGCGACATGATAGTCTACGACTACCTCTTGTACGCGGCCTCTCTCCGCGGAATAACTGATTCCGAAAAAAAAATCGCGGAAATCGCGCTCCTCTGCGGCATTCGGGAAGTTATGCACAAGAACATAAGCGAGCTTTCAAAAGGATACAAGCAGCGCGTCGGCCTCGCGCACGCAATGCTTCACGATCCAAAGATTCTGATTCTCGATGAACCTACATCGGGCCTTGACCCAAACCAAATAATCGAAATACGCCGGCTCATAAAAGAAATAGGCAAGCGAAAAACCGTAATTCTGTCCACCCACATTCTTTCCGAGGTAGAGGCAACCTGCGACAGAGTCATAATAATAAACAACGGAAACATCGCGGCCGATGATTATACGGCAAACCTGCACTCGTCAAGCGCGCGGCAAAACCGGATCATAGTTAAAATAACGGGCGCCGATTACGGCGCCTTGAGCCGCACGCTCGCTTCCATAGACGGAGCCGGACCTGTTGAAGAACTGCACGGAGGCGCGCTTACCGGCGCCTCCGTTGCAGTTTCGGCCGGCAAAGACATCCGCCCCGATATATTCAACGCCGTAAAGGAAAACGGCTGGACACTGTACGAAATGGCGCTGGAACAGCAGAGCCTTGAAAGCATTTTTAGACAACTGACAACCGGAGGAGAAAATCATGAGTCATAGAGAAGCCGCGGTAATAATGAAACGGGAACTCCGCGCGTACTTTACAAGCCCTGTGGCCTATATTGTAATAGCGCTTTTTCTTGTATTCAACGGATTCTTTTTCTTTAAGGATTTCTTTTATTTTAGACAGGCCGAAATGAGAAGTTTTTTCCAAAGGCTGCCGCTTTTCTTCGCGGTTTTTGTTCCGGCCCTGACAATGCGTCTTTTCTCCGAAGAAAAGCACAGCGGATCAATAGAAATTCTGCTTACCATGCCGGTCACAACATATGACGCGGTAATAGGAAAGTTTCTTGCCGGGAGCGTTTTCGCCGCGCTATCTCTCGCGCCTACGCTGCTGTACATGATTACCGTTATTTTTGTGGGCAGCCCTGATCCGGGGCCGCTGCTTGGAGGTTACATAGGCGCGCTTTTTCTCGGCGCGTCTTATGCGGCAATCGGAGTGTGTGTTTCTTCATCCACAAAAAATCAGGTGACGGCCTTCATCATAGCGCTGGCGGTAAATCTTACCCTCTGGCTCATGAGCAATGTAACCGTATTTCTTCCATCGAAGCTGCGCTTCCTTGAGTATTTCGGAATTGATTTTCATTTTCAAAACATCGCAAAGGGGCTTATTGATTTTAGAGATTTGGTATATTTTCTCTCCATCATAGTCATTGCTGTTATAGCGGCTGTCAAAATAATTGATGAGAGGAAAAAATAAATGAAAGAGATTATAGCAAAAATTATAGATTCGCTCAAAAAAACCACAGGGGCAAGCGAGAGGAGCGTGCAGATAGTTCTTACTGTAATTATCATACTGCTTGTTAATTTCGCGGCCGCAACCTGTAACATGCGGTGCGATCTTACGCGCAGCAATTCATACTCGCTTTCGAAAAAGAGCAAGACCGTGGTGAGAGACCTGAGAGAAAACATGAAAATAAAGGTTTTCTTCTCGGAGAATCTTCCGCCGCAGCATATGACTGTGTTCCGCTACCTTAAGGATATTCTCGATGAGTATGATTATTACGGCAGCAGAAACTTCAGCTATGAAATAGTTCCCGAAAAAGACCTTGAGCGCGAGGCCGGCAGCTACGGAATACAGCCCATTCAAAGCCAGGAATTCGACAACGACCAGACAACACTCCGCCGCGCGTACATGGGACTTGTAATTCAGCACGCCGATCTCTTGGAAAAAATAAACGCGCTCACCAATACGTCGGGCCTTGAGTACGAAATAACATCGCGCATGGAAAAAATGGCTGCCAAAGTAAACTCGCTGCTTAAACTTGAGAAGCCAATAACCGTACGCCTTTACCATGACAGCAGGCTCAAGTCGCTTCCGATAAACGGAATCGACAAACTCGAACAGCTTGTAAGCGAAGCCGTGCAGGCGAGCGCTGCCATAAACTACAATAAACTTGTTTTTGAATCGGCCGATACGGCGAACGATCCCGATATTGAAAAAACCGCGCGAGCTTACGGGCTGAACATTCTGCAATGGAAAGCGGGGGGCACAGCGAACCGCGGACTGCTCGCCATTGTCCTGATCAATGACAGCAAATTCAAGGCGATAAACCTTGAACTTCCGGCAGCCATTTTCGGCGGATATACCATAAGCGGAATTGAACATCTCGAAGACAACATAAATGATTCGATTCCGCCGCTTCTCGGCGGCAGCCAAAAAATAGGCTACCTTGCGGAACACGGAACAGTGGACATCAACGACAGCAGAGGCAATGACGGCGGAGCCGTGCTGAAAGAAATACTCTCCGATTACGAGCTCGTTCCCATTTCGCTTACGGGGGATATTCCGTCGGGTATTTCAACCCTCATTATAAACGCGCCGCGCGGAGAGTTTGCTCCCGCCGAACTGTACAGGCTCGACCAGTACTTAATGGCCGGCAACAGCGCGCTTGTATTCATCGACTCGTTTGAGGAAATTAATAATGATGAGATGAGCATGTTCCGCCAACAAAGCCAGCCCGTTACAATACCTGTGGATTCGGGACTTGATGAAATCCTGCGGCACTACGGCGTAACCGTTGAAAAAAATATTGTGCTCGATGATAACTGCGCCAAAATTAATCTTGGCCAAATGATAAAAGATTATCCGCTTCTGCCCGTTATTCTCAAAAACGGGTTCAGCCGAAAAAATGTCATAACAAAATACCTGAACAGCGCGGCTATGTACAAGGTCTCGCCGCTTGAGTATGATTCTGAAAAACTTAAAGAAAGAGGAATCACAGCCGAGACGCTCATAGCCTCGTCAAAAGAAAGCCGGCTTATGGGTGAGCGCGTTGATTTTAATCCTTTCATGCTTGAAACCGGCAAGAGCGATGAACTCAAATCGTATCCGCTGTCTGTGGAACTCTCCGGAAAGTTTGAAAGTTTTTTCAAGGGAAAGGATACTCCGCTTAAAGAAGAACAAGGCGCGCTTAACTTGATACACCGGCTTGACGAAACAATAGAACACGGAAAAACAAGACTCATAGTAACAGGAACATCGCAGATTACCCGCTCCGAGTTTCTGCTCAATTCCAGAAAAATTTTAGCGGGCAGCGGAGAAGAGGGCGAGGCTTTTTCCAATGAAATTTTGATTCACGGAATGGCCGATTATCTCACCGGCAACGATTACATACCCGAGATGAAAAGCAAGAGCCTTGCTTACAATCCGATCGACAAACAAAGCGCAAGCTGGCGCTTTGTTTTAAAGGCAATAAATATAGCCGGAGCTCCCATCTTAGTTATCGTCTGGGGTCTTATTGCCTGGCGCAGATGGAAAAACAGAAAAATTTTAATACACAAAAAATTCAGCGAGGCGTCATGAACAAAAAAATATACGCGAGCATTGCAGTAATCCTGTTCCTTGTGCTCTACCTTCTGTTCAAAAACAACGACAGCGATACTCCGGAGCTTAAACCGGTAAAGGCCGAGCCCGACTACATTCTCATTCAAAAGGGCGGCAGCAAGATATTCTTTCAGCGCGGCGGCGGTCATTGGCTTATAAATGAAGCTGAATATCCGGCCGACGAAAACGCCGTAGCGGATTTTACAGACAGAATAAAAAATCTCAAGCTCGCCGGCCTTATTTCGAACCAGCCCTATTACGCGAGATTCGGGCTTGATCCCGAAAATGAAATGATTGTTATTCTCAAAAAAGGCGACGCGGTCATAAGAAAATTATCAATCGGCTCGACAGCGTCAACAGGCCGTCATACCTTTGTACGCGTTGATGATAAACCTGAGGTATACCAGACAGAAGAACTTTTTTCGGCCGACAGCGACATGAACATCAATGAGTACCGAGACAAGAAGATTTGCAAAATCAATGAGAAAGATATCGCCTCGGTCAGCGTTTCTTACAGGGGGAAAAACTTTACCTTCAGCCGCGGCGAAGAACCCGATGTGTGGAAATGCCCGGAACTCGGAGACGCCGCGCTTGACAAGAAGAAGGTGTCATCCTTTGTATCATCAATCGTCTCGCTCAGGGCCTCGGATTTTGCCGAAACTCCAATTTTGCCTGCCGCTCCCCAAGCGGCGGAGATTACGGTAAAATCAAAAAGCGCAGCCGAACTCGTGTTGACTCTCAAGCGGTACGGCGCGGCGGACAAGAATGAATACGTTGTTGCCTCATCGGACAGCAAGTACCAATTTATAATAGAAGAATGGAAGGCCAAGAAATTTTTTATCGAAAATATTTCCGAATACAAAGAGGAAAAGAAAGAAGAAAAGAAAGAAAAAGAACAATCAAAGGATGGTGACCGGTGATAGCGGTAAAAAACTTGCAGGCGCTTACGCCGGCCGAACTTGACGCGCTGTTTAACCGCTTCGGAGAAGACTTCAGCTCAATCATTGTAAACACCGCCGCTCCCATTGTGAACGATGTGAAGGCAAACGGAGACAGCGCCGTAAAAAAATATACCGAAAAGTTTGACGGCGTAAAACTGGGTGAAATCATTGTCTCGCCCGAAGAAATAAACCGCGGGTACGAATCTGTTCCCAAACAGCTCATCGAAGCCTTCACGCAAGCCGTGAAGAATATCGAAGAGTTTCACCTTCACCAGAAACGCGACAGCATAATGTACAAGAGGGACGGCACACTGCTCGGCGTAATGTACCAGCCTATCGAGAACGCGGCAATGTACGTACCGGGCGGCAAGGCCTCTTACCCGTCTTCGGTACTCATGGGCGTTATTCCAGCCCAAATTGCCGGAGTCAAAAACATCTCTGTTATTACGCCGCCGGACAAAAGCGGAGGCGTTGCCGCTCCGATACTCGCCGCGTGTAAAATGCTCGGAGTTGAAAAAATAATAAAGTCCGGCGGCGCGCAGGGAATCGCCGCGGCCGGATTGGGGACCGAAACCGCAGGCAAGGCCGACATCATTGTAGGCCCGGGTAACATTTATGTTACCGCGGCCAAAACCTATCTCTTCAGCTTAGGCATAATACAGATTGATTCTTTAGCCGGCCCCTCGGAAATACTCATTATCGCCGATGAACGGGCAAACCCAAGATGGATTGCTTTCGACTTTCTCTCTCAGGCCGAGCACGAAGAGAGAGCGCTTGCTGTTCTTGTGACAACATCACAAAAAATGGCCGAAAGAGTAAAAGAAGAAATAGAGAAGGATATAGCCTCGCGCTGCGGAAGGCACGAAATAAAAAAGGCCGCTCTCAAGAACAGCGTGATTCTTGTAGCCGGTTCAATAGAAGAAGCTATTGATTTTTCCAACAGATTTGGTCCCGAACATATGGAGTTTGCGGTACGCAATCCGCTTGAGTACCTGCATGCCATAAAAAATGTCGGCTCGCTGTTTCTGGGAGATTACTCTCCTGTGGCTGTAGGCGATTACTTTTCGGGAACCAATCACATATTGCCTACCGGCGGAGCCGCGCGCTTTTCATCCGGGACATCGGTTGATACATTCATGCGCCGTACAACCTTTCAGCATTTAAACAAAGAAGCGCTGCTGCAAGCGCGCGGACCTGTCGGCATAATGTCCGAGGCGGAAGG
>JAITPE010000074.1 GCA_031289575.1 Spirochaetia bacterium
TCAAGTATTACGGGAAGGCAGTAAATAAGTAACATTATTTTTATTTTGTTATGCGGTGAATATGTCTTATATTCTCCGCAAAATTTGCGGAGAATGCATTTTATATATAAACACAGAGATTGGCCCAATTTTTTTTGGGATAACAAAACGCTTCTCAATATACTTACCGAAGTCAGAAATCTGCAAGGTAAAATATTGGGCAGAATGCAGTCGCTTGGATTTGAATTAAGAAATGAAGCGATGCTTGACACTTTGACTTTAGACATTATCAAATCTACCGAAATCGAAGGCATTCATTTGGACACGGAACAAGTGCGTTCTTCCATTGCCCGGCGGCTTGGATTGGAAATTGCGGGAACTGTCGAATCAGACAGAAACGTTGACGGTGTCGTTGATATGATGCTTGACGCGACTCAACACTATAATCACCCATTGACGGCTGAAAGATTGTTTGGCTGGCATGCCGCGTTGTTTTCCGAAGGCAGAAGCGGAATGTACAAAATAACCGTTGCCAAGTGGCGAACCGATTCTACCGGACCAATGCAGGTGGTATCAGGAGCTATGGGAAAGGAAAAGGTGCATTTCCAGGCGCCGAATGCTGTTTTTGTAGAAAAAGAAATGTCCCAATTTATTCATTGGTTCAACAGTGAAACTAAAATAGAGCCTGTAATAAAAGCGGCAGTCGCGCATTTATGGTTTATTACAATTCATCCTTTCGATGACGGCAATGGAAGAATAGCCAGAGCGTTAACTGATATGCTGCTGGCAAGGTCGGATAATAGTCCTCAGCGGTTTTACAGTATGTCGGCTCAAATAAGAATTGAAAGAAAACAATACTATGAAATCTTAGAACGGACACAAAAAGAAAGTCTTGATATAACCCCTTGGTTGACATGGTTTTTTAACACTATGAAGAATGCCATAGACACAACCGGTATAACCTTATCGAAAATTTTGAATAAAGCCGGATTTTGGAACAAGCATTTAAACACGCCCATTAATGAACGACAACGCTTGATGTTGAATAAATTGCTTGATGGTTTTGATGGTAAATTGACCACTTCCAAATGGGCAAAAATCACAAAATGCTCAACAGACACGTCGTTGAGAGATATTCAGGACTTGATAACGAAGGGTATACTACAAAAAGAAGACGCAGGCGGGAGAAGTACAAGTTACGAAATGGTATTGACAGAATAATAAAAGTACAATATATTGTACTTAGTGATAAGGAGTATTTTTATGTATGCGATAACATATACAGATTTAAGACAGAATTTAAGAACATATATGGATAAGGTTTTTAATGACCATGAACCATTAATTATAGCCAGAAAAAATAATGAAAATTTGGTATTAATCTCAATAGACGAATATAATAGCTTAATAGAAACAAATTATTTATTGTCAAATAAGGCCAATGCCGAGCATCTTCAAAAATCAATAAACCAACATAAATCCGGAAAAATGAAGGAACGAAAATTATATATATCTCTTTAAGATTTCATTACGAATAGCCGAAAACTTGACTTTTCCCTTCCTTATTCGACTTCTTTGACTTCGCGGTTATTTTCTAAATATAATTTGCTGCCACCGCTTACAAGCGGCTTGTAAAACCAAAAAATGACTTGCATGCTTTAATCATATAACTTTTCTTGTAGGCAAAACAGCAGCCAAATGGAGAAAATAATGGGTGACTCGGTTACATACAAAATTTTGAAAGAACATCTTGTTGAAGGCGAATGCGTTCCGGGCAGCGAGATAGGCATACATATAGATCAAACTCTTACTCAAGACGCCACAGGAACCATGGCATATCTCCAGTTCGAGGCAATGGGAATACAAAAGGTTAAAACAGAACTCTCCGTGTCCTATGTTGACCACAACACACTTCAAATGGGTTTCGAGAACGCGGACGATCACGAGTACCTGAGAACAATGAATTCCAATTTTGGCATATACTATTCGAAGGCCGGCAACGGAATCTGCCATCAGGTTCACCTCGAACGCTTCGGCCGTCCCGGAGCAACGTTGCTGGGCTCTGACAGCCACACGCCCACAGGCGGCGGCATCGGCATGGTAGCAATAGGAGCGGGCGGGCTTGATGTGGCTGTTGCCATGGGCGGCGGGCCGTTTTTCCTCACGGCGCCCAAGGTGATCAATATACGACTGACCGGCAGCCTGCGGCCGTGGGTCAGCGCGAAGGATGTTATCCTGAGCGTTTTGGCAATACTCACCACAAAGGGCAATGTCGGGTGCGTAGTGGAATACACCGGCCCCGGAGTGGAAACGCTCAGCATTCCGGAGCGCGCGACCATCGCGAACATGGGCGCCGAGCTTGGAGTTACAACATCGGTATTTCCAAGCGACCGCCTGACCCTTGATTTCCTCAAAGCGCAGGAGCGCGAAAATGTATGGGAAGAGATCCTTCCGGATACCGGCGCGGATTACGAACGCGTTATTGATATTGACCTGTCGCAGCTTGAACCAATGATCGCCTGCCCGCATTCGCCCGACAACATAAAGAAAGTAAAGGAACTGCGCGGCATGAAGGTGAACCAGGTCGCCATCGGGAGCTGCACAAATTCATCGTACAAAGACCTTGTCACAACAGCGCGGATTGTGGCCGATAAAAAAGCTGCATCGGACATAAGCTTTATTGTGGCTCCCGGATCCAAACAAGTACTTGAGATGATTGCCCGCAACGGCGCCCTGTCCGATATTATCGCAAGCGGAGCCCGGATCATGGAAACAGCCTGCGGCTTTTGCATAGGCGTCGGCCAGGCTCCCTCTACCGGCGGGGTATCGTTGCGTACCAATAACAGAAACTTTGAGGGGCGCTCCGGAACAGCATCTGGCCAAATATATTTGGTAAGCCCGGAAACCGCAGCGCTTTCCGCCTTGGCCGGAGAACTGGTTGACCCGCTGGAATATACCGATTACCCGTATATTCCCACGCCCGAGGCCTTTCATATTGATGATTCAATGATAATTCCTCCGTCAAAATTTCACACCGAAATCTTCCGTGGGCCCAATATCGGCGAGCCGCCTTAC
>JAITPE010000103.1 GCA_031289575.1 Spirochaetia bacterium
GCTCTGCTGCCGGAGTGTAAAGAAATATTCCAATGTTAAAACAATCGTGACATTTCATGGGCTCGACGCTGTTTATCCAAACAGCGTCTACCAAAGGAGAATCGGCGATAACTTGAAAAACAATATCGACGCTGTTATCGCGGTGAGCGGCGCGACAGCAGATGAGTGTCTCAAAAGAGGAGCCGGGCGCGGAAAAGTTCATGTGGCGCCTAATGGGGTTGATTTGTCATTAAAAAATATCGCTCACGACAGGGGATTTTTAAAAAGGCTTGAGGAGCGCGTCGGCATTCCGCTTAAGGGCAAAAAAATTCTTGTTTCAACAGGGCGGGGCGTTAAACGAAAGGGCTTTTCATGGTTCCTCAACAATGTGCTGCCGCGGCTTGACAGCGGCATTGTTTACATTATGGCCGGCCCGCAGGAGAAAAGCCTTGGCAAAAAGCTTTTTTTGATGAGTCTTTTGCCGGCAAAAATTTCAAGGCAAATCTGGCTCACCGGAATGGGAATCGACCAAGCCGAAATAGGCAAAGCGCTCAAGCGGCCGGAGCTCGCCCTCCGCGCCTTTCATCTTGGCAAAATACCATTCGCGGATTTGACGCAGCTCTTAAAATCATCCTATGCCTTTATCATGCCCAATATACATATAGACGGCGACGCGGAAGGCTTCGGCGTAGTAGCCCTTGAAGCCGCCATGTGCGGCACCGCGGTTTTGGCGTCAAATATAGAAGGCATTGCCGAGGCTGTTCATGACGGCAAAAACGGAATATTGATCGAAGCCGAAAACGAAGAGTCTTGGGTCAAAGCCGTAAATGAATTGTGCGGCTCGCAGTCAAAGCGTAAAAAAATAGCCTCAGCCGCTCCATTGTACACAGCGAAGCGCTTTTCATGGGACAAAATGGCCGCAGCCTATCTTAAGATTTTGAAAGGACTTTAGAATCAGAAAAATATTTACATTTTTTCATGTTTATTGTCTTATGGTTTTGGTATGAAAGAAAGAATAGATAAAATTATTTTAAGCAAACATTGGTGGGCTCCTTTTCTCGCGCTGCTTGTAATATTTACCGCCGTACGTTTTATGAACATCAATGCCGACGCTCCTCAGGATCTGAGCCTTTCTGCCGCCCTCTATACCGATGAGGGTTTTAAGACGTATTCATCAAGAAATTATAAATATTACGGCGGATGGAAATGGACTCCTGTAGATGAATACGGCAGCTGGAACAAGCGCTCTGTGATCCCGTCCGGACTGTACCTCGCATGGTTTAAAGTTTTCGGCGTAAGCTTTGCCTCTATGAAAACGCCCACCATACTGCTTGCCGCTTTGTCTATGGCGCTCATATTCTTTATGGTAAAAAGATTTTATGATATATACACGGCTTATGCCGCCTTTATACTCTTCGGGTGTAATCACTTTCTGATAATGTACAGCCGCCTTGCCTTTTATGAAAACTTTCTTGTTTTTTTCTCTATCATAGCCTTTTGGATGCTGGGAGAGTTTTTCCGAAAGTTAAGCTATATAAAAAACAGGCCGGACAAAAAGAAACGGCTCATAGCGGCGGATATTTTACTGACTGTGCTCTTCTTCGCTTTGGGGATAGCCGCCCTGATATGCGGATTTTTCTCAAAGGAGTCGATGAATATTCTCATTTTTTCGATAATGCCATTTGCCATACTTTACTTTTTTTACTCGCGCCTGCGCTTAACATCATTTGTTGTTCATCTCTTTTACTTTATAGTTATTTTTATATGCGCAGCATATATTATATCAGGCCATTCGGGGCTGTTTGATGAATTGTTCAAAAAAATCAGCGGAATACGCATATTAAATCTAACAATAGGAAACCTCATACCCCTTAAAACAAATATCGGCAACTTTGATCCTGTTTACCTGAGCTTTCTCAAAAGCCTTTTCCTTGAATTTATTTATAATCAGCCGGTTACTTTTTTTACAGGAATCTCGTTTGCCATAACATGCTATTACAAGTTTTTGTACCAATCAAAATGCAATGTGGCGGATATGGCCCTATCGACATGGCTTCTTTTCTGCTTTATTTTTCTTTCAATAATGAAGTATCATCCGGCGCGCTATTATCTGCTGGCATCGGTTCCGTTGATTATCATGGCCGCGCGTTTTATTGTTTCAAAAGAGTTCATTGATCTTTTGGCTTTCGCCAAAAAATTTAAGCTGCAGTCGTTCCGTATTTTAATGTTTGCTTTTTGGTTTTATTTTGTCTTTTATGCGGGAGTTGTATTTTTCCTGAACGCAGCCCCTTTTGCATACAGAAAAAAACTGTACGATTTTGTTTACAGCAGCATTGAAAAAGGAAAGTTCGATGATATACTTCCTATGGCCTTTCTCATTGCTATTGTCCAGGTATTTTTCTTCATCATCATTGTACCAAAAATAAAGTATCTCAAGGAAAGGTTCGAAAGCAAAAAAATATTCGGAGCTGTTTTTCTGATTATAATCTGCTTCCAGGTATTTCTCCACGCTAAATGGCTTATTACCGGTAACAGCAGGCTGTACAATATTTCGGTAAAACTCGGAGAAGTTCTTCACTCTGATTCAATTTTATTCGGAGGCTGGGCCCCCACTTTCACCGTGGAAAACAGGCTGCGAAGCATTGTTATACAGGGCGACCTGAACTATAATACCGGTATTATTACTATACTGCTCAACAGAAAAAAAATTCCGATTGTAAAAAAGAAAAACGATATTACAGTCAGAACCTATGAGAGCCGCATGCCCGTGTATCTCATTGTTTCATCTAACGCTCCGTTTGAAAAAAAAATGTCTAATTTATACAAAAAATTTATAACAGACCGGAACAGGGTTTTTTCAACAGAATTAGGGTACTTTAATATTGATATGTACAGGCTTGACAGGGAACCTGTGGCTGAGAAAAATAAATTGAAAGATTTTAAGCCATGAAAGTAAGAATAAATATTATAACGGCAGCCAGAGCGCTGCGGCGCAACAAGCTGCGGGCAGGCCTTTCAATGATAGGCATCATCATAGGTATATCTTCTGTAATAGCCATGATGGGGCTCGGAAGCAGCGCCAACATTGCGATTAATGACAAAATACATAGTTACGGCTCCAATGCCATGGCTATTCAAATACTCAGAGGTAAAAATTTTTCCTCCAATGACATGTTGACTATGAAACAGTATATGCCCCAAATAAAATATATTACGCCGGTATCCGGAACGAGCGAAAAAGACGCGATCAGCATTCACAGGTACAGGCAGAAAAATCACAAAGCCCTATTGTATTTTACAAGCGAAGATTATTTTTTCATACAGGGAAGAAAGGCCGCATCGGGCAGGCTCTTTACCGATAACGACATAAAATCATCGGCCAAAGTAGCCGTGATAGGGACGACTGTTCTTAATAAACTCTTTGCCGGCGCTGCTCCGATTGGAAAAATCATCACTATAAATAATTTTCCGTTTACAGTAATAGGAGTGTTGGACAAAAAGGGCGAGGCTCTTTCCGGAAGAGATTTTGACAATATCACTGTTATTCCCTATACCAGCGGACTGCAGCGTTTTGAGAACAAAACCACATTTGATACAATAAATGTATCGACCAATTACGCCTATGAAATTGTTCAGGTTAAGCAGCAGATCACAAATTACATTCTTCGCAAGTACTTCCCAGGCAGCGATAACCCAAAGGGATTCATTGAAATAACAACCAGCGATGATAAACTAAAAATGGCCCGTGACATAACAA
>JAITPE010000147.1 GCA_031289575.1 Spirochaetia bacterium
ATCGAACTCATACGCAATGAAAATTACTACGGCAGCAAGCCCCAAATAAGGCATATCGTTTATAAGGTAATTCCCGAATCCAATGTCGCTCTTCAAATGCTCAAGAAGGGCGATATCGATGTAATGACGATTCGTCCAATACAGTGGGAAAGGCAGACCGCGTCCGAAAAATTCAACGAGAGATTTTACAAGCTGAGCTATTATCAGCCTAATTGCAGCTACATAGGGTGGAACTCCCGCCGTCCTTTTTTTTCCGACAAGAGGGTAAGGCAGGCCATGACAATGCTCATTGACAGGGAATCCATTTTACAAAAACTGCAGTTCGGTCATGGAATGGTAGTCAGCGGAACATTTTACGCCTTTAGCAAAGCATACAACAAAAATGTGGAACCCTGGCCGTACGACCCGCAAAGAGCGGTTGCTCTTCTTAAACAGGCCGGCTGGACCGACACCAACGGAGACGGGTTGCTCGACAAGGACGGCGTTACATTCGCCTTTACGATTAATATTCCGTCGGGCGCGAGTTTCTCGGAGCGGCTCTCTGTTATAATTAAGGAGGATTTCTCAAAGGCGGGCATTGATGTATCCATCAACCGCTACGAGTGGGCTGTTTTTCTCTCCAAGATAAACAGCCGCGCCTTTGACACGGTAATATTGGCCTGGAGCTTGGGCTACAGCAATGACCCGTATCAGCTATGGTTCTCCAAAGAGGCCGATAAGGGCTCCAATTTTTGCGCTTTCTCCAATGCCGAGGCCGACCATATAATAGAGGCCGCGCGGCAGGAATTTAACGATGACAAAAGAAACCGCATGTACCACCGCTTTCATGAAATACTGCACGAGGAGCAGCCGTACACGTTTCTCTTTTGCAACCAGGAACATGTTGTTGTGAGCCGCCGCTTTACAAATGTGAAGGTTCACATTATGGGGCTTTACCTTGAGGAATGGGAGATCGCTCAATGAAAAAATATATAATAAAGCGGCTGCTCCTCATGCTGCCTACATTTTTCGGCATAACCCTTGTCACATACGGGATGGTGCGCCTCGCGCCTGGAGATTATACGCAGCTCAAGGCCGGCATGGACTCGCTTAAACAGGGAGCGTTGAGTCAGGAAATCATAGATCAGGAGCGAGCCCTTTACGGCCTTGACAAGCCTATAATTATCGGTTATGCGGAATGGCTGTGGAAATTCGTAAGGCTCGATTTCGGAGATTCAAGAAAGGACGGCAAGCCGGTACTCTCGCGCATAGGCGAAACATTGCCCGTTACAATAACGCTGAGTGTTATAACCATTGTGGTGATATACATTATTTCGGTTCCCATGGGAATACTCACTGCGGTACGAAAGGATTCCCTGTTCGACCGCGGGACAAGCCTTCTGCTGTTTATTCTCTATTCGCTGCCTTCTTTTTGGGTCGCTCTTCTCCTGCTCACCTACCTCGCAGGCGGCGAATACCTTGATTTGTTTCCGCTCGGAGGCATAACATCGGACTGGACAGGCAATGAGGGCTTTTTCACCAAAGCCGCCGATTTTATGCGGCATCTCGTACTTCCGGTAATTACTCTGACCTACGGCGGCTTCGCCTTTTTATCGCGATACACAAGGGCCAATATGCTTGAAGTCATAAATCAGCAGTACATAACAACCGCGCGTTCCAAGGGCTTGTCCGAAAAAAGAGTTGTGCTTGTGCACGCCTTCAGGAACTCCATGGTTCCTCTTGTAACGCTCATGGCCTCGCTGCTGCCGGCCCTCATAGGCGGAAGCGTAATTGTTGAATCAATATTTTCCATTCCCGGAATCGGCCGTCTCGGCTTCGAGGCGGTGCTCTCGCGCGATATTCCGGTGATCATGGCTATAGCGTCAATATCGGCCTTTCTTACTCTTGCCGGAATTTTGCTTGCCGATATAATGTACGCTGTGGTAGACCCAAGGATAAGATTAGATGGAAAAGCCTGATATCCTGCCGGGAGGCTACCGCGCGGCGGTATGGAGAAACTTCAAAAGAAACAACCTCGCGTTCGGCGGCTTGTGCATCGTGTCGGCCCTGATTGTCACGGCGATTCTTGCGCCGCTCATAGCCAACAACAAGCCCTACATCTACGTAAGCGAGAAGGGCGTGTATTTTCCGCTCTTCTTTAATCACAGTGAATTAAAGGATGCCGACCTAAGGAGCGGCGCGTATCCGGGGTTTAAAATATTTCCTCCCGTGCCCTACAGTCCGTCCGAGTACGATCTTAGCTTTATAGTGCTTCCTCCGTCGGCAAAGCATATCATGGGCACCGATGAGCAGGGGCGCGACCTTGCCTCACGAATGATTCATGGCACAAGGGTCTCTATCTTTATCGGCTTCATCGCTGTGTTCTTGTATGTAATGATAGGGATAGTTGTGGGCGCGCTCGCCGGTTTTTACGGCGGCAAGGCCGATATGGTAATATCCCGGCTGATTGAGATAGTGATGTGCTTTCCCACATTTTTTCTTATTCTCACGATTCTCGCGCTGTGGGGGCCGAGCCTTTTAAGCGTCATGGTTGTTATAGGCATAACAGGATGGACAGGCATAGCGCGAATTGTGCGCGGCGAGTTTATGCGCCTGAGGGAGGCCGATTATATTGTATCCGCAAAGGCAGCCGGGGCCGGCGACTTCCGGGTTATATTTACGCATATGCTTCCCAACGCGCTGCCTCCGGTATTGGTTTCCGCGATGTTCGGCATAGCGTCAACAATTCTCATTGAGTCATCGCTCAGCTTTCTCGGATTCGGAGTGCAGCCTCCGACGCCGAGTTGGGGAGACATACTGTCTCAGTCAAGGGATTTCATAGACTTCGCCTGGTGGCTTACGCTGATTCCGGGATTCGCCATCTTCATCACAATAACGGCGTATAATCTTGTAGGCGATGGACTGCAGGATGCCTTTGACCCAAAATCTGTAATACACCGCCGTTAATGATATGTACTATATAATCGGAGACATACACGGAGATCTAAGCAAACTTCAGAACCTTTTGCAAAAGGTTCTGAAGAACTTTGACAGCGAACGCGACACCATGCTCTTTCTCGGAGATTATATCGACCGCGGCAATTTTGGATTCGAAACCATTGCGTTTCTCATAAATCTATCCGAAAAAATAAATACTGTTTTTCTTCTCGGCAATCATGAGGATATGTTTTATGATTATATCCAAGGTGAAAACCGCGAACTCTTTCTTTACAATGGCGGTGAAAAAACAGTCCGGAGCTACAAGCGCAATACCGGTTCCGAAACTCCTCCAGAAAGCCACCGGAAATTTTACAGAGAACTCAAGCTAATTCACGAGGCCGATGATTTTGTCGCCGCTCACGCCGGTTTGAATCCTGATCTTAATATTTGCGACCAGCAGAAGGACGATGTAATATGGATACGCGAAAAATTTTACAATTCGCCCAGGTGCTGGTCCAAGACTGTGATATTTGGGCACACCCCTGTTTCGCATTTCAGGGGCGAGCCCGGCATTTATTTTGACAGCAGCCGCAATATAATAGGGATTGATAACGGCATTATATACGGCCGCCCCTTAGCCTGCCTGCGCTGGCCCGACAAAAAAGTCTACTACAGCGGCGCATAGAGAAACCGCGATACAGGAGAAGAATATGCCACACGAAAATAAAAAACTCTGGGGCGGCCGTTTCGGCAGCGTCTCGGCCGAAATAACAGAAAAACTTTCATCCTCAATACAGTACGACTGCAGAATGTACAGGCAGGACATAAGGGGCTCCATAGCGCACGCGCGCATGCTTGAAAAAATGAAAATTTTATCCGCGGACGAACTCAAGGCCGTAACCGGCGGACTCACATCCATCATGAATGAGATAGAGCGGGGGGATTTCCCCTTTTCGGAAAGCCTTGAGGATATTCACATGAATATTGAGTCGCGCCTTACGGAGCGAATAGGCGAGGCCGGCAAGAAACTCCATACGGCGCGCTCCCGCAATGATCAGGTCGCGCTTGACGTGCGCCTTTATATACGCGATGAGGCAAAATCAATACGCGAAGAACTATTGGGCCTCATAGAGACTCTCGTAAAAAAGGCCGAAGAAAATATTGATGTCATAATGCCGGGCTACACACACATGCAGGTTGCGCAGCCTGTGCTGTTCGCACAGCACATGCTGGCCTATGCGTGGCAATTCACGCGCGACATGCGGCGCCTTGATTTTGCCGATGACTCGTCCTCCTCGCTGCCTTTGGGCTGTGGAGCGCTCGCAGGCGTAAATTATAAGAACGACAGGGAGTTTTTGCGGAATGAATTGGGCTTCAAGGATATTGTGCTCAATTCAATGGACGCGGTGAGCGACAGGGATTTTGTCCTTGATTTTTTGTATTTTTCCGCGGTCATGGGCGCTCACATGTCGCGCTTCTGTGAGGAGATAGTCCTCTGGTCGGGCTCGGACTTCTCTTTCATAAAACTCGCCGAGAATCTTACAACAGGCTCATCCATAATGCCGCAGAAGAGAAATCCCGATCTCGCGGAACTCATCCGCGGAAAGAGCGGCAGGCTTTACGGCAACCTGTTCTCGCTTTTGACGGTACTCAAGGGAATCCCCATGACCTACAACCGCGACATTCAGGAGGACAAGGAGCCCCTATTCGACTCGGTTGATACGGTAAAACTCGCTATAGAGGGGCTCACCGCAATGGTGTCCACAATGACTCTTAACAAGGAACGAATGCTCAGGGGCGTTTACAGCAATTTTTCCACAGCGACCGATATCGCCGATTACTTAGCCCAAAAAGGAGTTCCTTTCAGGGAATCGCACGCCATTGTGGGACAAATAGTCCGCCACTGCGAGGAGAACGGGAAGGATTTTTTTACCCTCGGCCTTGATGAACTCAAGCCGTTTTCACCTGCCATAGAGGCTGATATTGCCGAATACATAAAACCTGAGAGTTCCACCGAACGCAAGCAGTCCATGGGAAGCACAGCAAGAGCTGAGGTCGAGAGACAAATCGCTGTATTGAAAGAACGCTTTGGCTTTTAGGACTTTATGCAGGGCATCTCAAAATCATTTACCATAATTTTTAATTTGTAATTCCGATGGCATTTGTTTCGTTTATCCACTTTTGAGGCGACATCCAAAAATGTGGTTTGGCTGATTCATTTTTAAACCCCTCATAAATGTGGGGGTTAAAATTCGAGTTGTTCAAGGTTTCCCACAATCCGAGGTATTCAATTGTGCTATACGTGCGAAGCCAAAGACTGATAATCTGTGACGGATTTTCCCTGTCGCGGTATTTGGCAATATCCGTCAGAGATATGTAATCTTCTTTGTGGTGCGAAAGTAAAATCACTTCCGTTCCCTGTACGATGATGGTCTCTTTTTTACTCATTAAAATGTCATTTCTTCAATATTTTCAAAATACACACCTGTCGGCTTGGTCTCCTTTCCTACGCATTACATAATATTCAAAATCATTTTCCATTTTTAAATCTCCTGTATCCTTTTGCGGGGACGGTTTTATTGTTTAATGTCCTCATATTCCTAATTCCTTGAAATATTTATGTTCATTTAATCCAACAGAACATATTTCAGAAAGCGCCTTCTCTATAAATTCACTTATAGCTGCTTCATTTAACATTTCAAAATCAGTAATTGATTTTCTTTTATAAAATAAAGGACATTCTTGATTGTTTGACTTTTTTGTTAATATATTTTCAAATCCATATTTTTTTAATCCATTTAATTTTTTGCAAAAATCTTTATCTTTTAAAATTTCGTCACTGTATTCCACTTCTATATCAAAAAATAATACAATTTCAGGCACATTTTTTTTGAGAAATTTTATTCCCCTAAATTCTTCACTAAAATAATACCCAATAAAAATCCATTGCAGATATGATGCTATTTTACTATTAATGATTAAGCCTATTTGTCCAAATCCGCTTCCGCCATCATCAACATCCATATCACCGGTGTTTAACGGTAATGGAAATTTATTTTCCCGTAATTTTACTTCTAAATCTCCAAATAATATTTTTAATAATTTCCCTTCAAATTCTTCATTTGAATCAGAAAGATAAATATTGATTTCTTCTTTAGTAAGCTCAATTGCTTTTTTAATCTGCATAATATGTTCTCTAAAATCTTTAGTCTTTAGTAATTATATACTCCATTATTACACATGTCAAGTTTTTTATACTTTATTAAAACTATCCGTTTTTTCCCGCGCATGTGGTCGATCGGCGGCGCTTCAAGAATCGAATCGGTTCCATTTTACCATATATCCGGGCAGCAGGTGTTTTTATTGACAGCATCATCCCTCTGTTTTCTTTTCGTTTCATGAAAGAAAACTATTGCCGCGATGATTTTTATTTTGACCTTCCGGGCGAATTGGTTGCTCAGTACCCTTCCGCGGACAGAGACTCCTCGCGCCTTTTGCTTCTTGACCGCAAAACCGGCGGCATGAGGGGCGCCCTGTTTCATGATATTACCGGTGAAATAAGGCAGGGCGACATTCTTGTTTTCAATAACGCAAAGGTAATCCGCGCCCGAATCTTTTGCCGGCGTGAAACAGGGGGCGCTGCCGAAATCGTCCTTACTCAAAGGCTCGGAGAGCACAACTGGTTTATAATCTCGGACCGTACAAAGCGCCTCAAGATCGGAGAAACAATCTCCGCGGCAAAAGACCCATCAGTCTTATTAAAAATAATTCGAAGACACGGAGAATTTCTCGAAGCCGAAACGAACATCCCGCTTACCGGTGAAATCCTCGATTCAGTAGGCGAGATTCCACTGCCGCCCTACATCAAGCGCGCTCCGCTTGGCTCCGACGCCGGCAGGTACCAGACAGTTTACGCGTCACAGAGCGGGGCTGTGGCCGCGCCTACAGCCGGCCTTCACTTCACTCCGGAACTCATGGAGCGCGTCAGGCAAAAGGCCGAAACCGTATTCCTCACGCTGCATGTCTCATGGGGCACCTTCATGCCCATAAGGGAAAACGACCTCTCGCTTCATAAGATGCACGCCGAGCGCTATATTTTGCCCGATGATGCCGCGGCAAAAATAAACCGTGCCCGCAAGGACGGCCGCCGCGTCATAGCCGTAGGCACCACATCGCTTCGCGTTCTCGAGGCGGCCTTTAGCGGCGGCAAAAACATTCCGGGCGAGGGAGAGACCGATATCTTCATCAGGCCGCCCCTTCCTGTTAAATCTATTGACGCGCTGATAACGAACTTTCACACGCCCTGTTCAACGCTGCTTATGCTGGTGTCCGCTTTTGCCGGCTGCGGCCTTATCATGGAGGCCTATAAAAAGGCGGTTGAGGAGAGATACAGGTTTTTCTCTTACGGCGACGCCATGTTTATATCGTGAGTGCATGAAAAATGCTTGACAATTCATGAAGCATGTTTATTTTATAAAAACGTGAGGTGCGATATGGTTATATCTATTTTAGAAAAATATCTCTCTAACCCTGATTATAGCACAAATTCAACAAGAGAATTCTTGAATTTATCATGGGAAGACAGCAGAGACGCGAAAGAAATTGTAAAAGATATGTTTACTGACCGTAAAAATAAAAAATATTTCGGGGAATTCGCTGAACGATATTTATGGGATTAAAACGATATACAAACATTTTCGATGCGCAGGGCGTTGCCCTACGCTAATGCTCATCGGGCTTTCAGCCCACTCGTACCGGCAGAATCAGATT
>JAITPE010000160.1 GCA_031289575.1 Spirochaetia bacterium
AATACTGCTTTGAGAAAAAGCTAACAGACGGCTTTGAAGTTTTGCAAATGCAAGGCGGCAGACTTGTTGTTGAACGCGGATATTACTTTCAAACGCTGACTAAGACCGGGTTAGATTATCTATTCCCCGAATCAAAAGGCGTTGTATGGGGACTACTCAAACGAATATTTGGGAAATTCGTCGCGGGGGGATAGCTTTATTACTGTTGGAACGAATTCAACCCAAACGCGCGGCGAGAACTGTTTTCCGGGCATGAGCGTAATTTTATAGTCAAGCACATTGGGAATTTCCTCCCCATTCAGATAAAGCTCAACCCCGGTTTCCGTTTTGCGAATTTTAAACTTTGCGGGATCATACCCCTTACCTTTCGTTTCAACGTTGAACCCTGCCATTTTTTTATTACCCCTTTCAAAATTTTTCTTGACTGTCAATCTGCTGGACGGCCTACGTTGTTCGTATTCGTCCGCGCCCTACGCATGACATAGTGATAGTATAATTCTCAAATATGTAATTGTCAAGGAGTTTTTTATGTTTGATTACTCAATTATTCAAAATCTACTTAAAGAGCGTAATTTAGAGGCAAAAGACCTCGCCGAAAATATTGGGGTTTATCCTCCGCGTCTATCCGACTGGAAAAGCGGACGGCTAAAATTTCCCTCAATTGATAATTTGGAAAAAATTGCCGACTATTTCAATGTGTCCGTTGACTATCTCCTCGGCAAGCCCGACGCCCCACACGATTCGCTCAATGTACCAAAGAAAATTTCTGACGATGATATTAAATTCGCCTTATATGGTACGGTTGATGAAGTTACTGATAAAAAGTTTGAAGAAGTTAAGCGGTTAATAAGGCTTCAAGAAGAACGAAAGTGACGGCCCATTATGACAACTGATAATCTCTTAGAGTATGCTGATCGGTGCGGATACGCTGTAATATACGACGAGTTTCCCGAATGTGGCTCTTTGTCGGTTGATGTCGGCGGCGGGTGTATTGGGATTGATTGTCATGTCGCAGGTCGTGAAGAAAAAGTCCGCATTGCTCACGAGGTTGGGCATTGTGAAACAGGAAGCTTTTATTCTCGGCACATGCCGAATCAATGTATGCAGCAGTTAGAAAACCGCGCCAATCGCTGGGCTTATAATCGGGTTGTCCCTTTTGAGGATATTCAGGCGGCTATCCATGCCGGATATGTTGAGTCGTGGGAGCTTGCCGATCATTTTGATGTAACGGACGAGTTTATGGTCAGCGCATTGGCGTATTATCACGATGTGCGCGGATTAGATTTTCAAGTGTAAGTCGTTTGAACTGTATGCCAAAATGGAATATTGCCGGTAATAAAAATCGCCCGCCAAAGCGGTTAAATAATAAAATATAGGAGAGTGCATCATGGATTTCATAGATACATTAAAACAAGTCGCGTCAAGGGTTGGGCGGCTAAAAGACCAGATTCAAACCGAGGAGGCGACTAAGACGTCGCTCATTATGCCTTTCTTTCAGCAAGTCTTTGGGTACGACGTATTTAATCCCGATGAATTTGTGCCGGAGTTCACCGCTGATGTCGGTATTAAAAAAGGTGAGAAGGTCGATTATGCGGTTTTGCTTGATGGTAAGCCCGTTATTTTGATTGAGGCTAAGTGGTGCGGCGAACCGCTTGATAAGCACGATTCGCAGCTTTTCCGCTATTTCGGAACAACACAGGCGAAATTCGCGATTTTAACGAACGGCATTATTTACAAATTTTATACTGACCTTGAAGAACACAATAAAATGGATTTGAAGCCCTTTCTTGAGCTCGACATTCTCAATATTAAGGATTTATTAGTGCCGGAGCTAAAACGGTTTTGCAAAAGCAATTTCAATGTTGATGAAATATTCAGCAGCGCGTCCGAGCTGAAATACTCAAACGAACTCCGGGTCTATTTCGCGGCGCAAATGAAAGACCCGTCAGATGATTTTGTGCGGCTCATGGTCTCTAATATCTACGATGGCAGAATAACGCAGACTATTCTCGAAAAATTCAAGCCGATTGTAAAAAGTGCGTTTAATAATTATGTCAGCGAACTGATGAACGACCGAATAACAAGCGCACTAAAAACAGATACAGCTAAGGAACCGCCCACAGAAGCCCCTTTGCCGGCAACCTCGGAGGGAACAAAAAAAGAAAAGATTATTACGACCGATGAAGAATTAGAGGCTTTTGGCACTATCAAGGGATTGCTCTACAATATCCTTGACCCGAAAAAACTGTCATATAGAGATACCGAAAATTATTTTGCAGTCATTTTCGACGGAAAAGTTACTAAATGGATTTGCCGCCTATATCTGGACGGAAAGAAAAAGATTATGGTGATTCCTCCGGCTGCCGAGGCTCCATTTGATAAAGAAACTCGGTACCAGATGGATTCAATTGACGATTTACATGAATTAAAGGAACATCTTTTAGCCTCGGCACGGCGTTTTGCGACTGGTGCTGATATATCTGGTAATGGATAGATGAAATGAGTTTATTCACAAAACTGATAGAGTATCTGAAACAAGTAAATCGAGATAATCAGGAATATTATCGGAAACTTGAAAACCCCGAGAAACAACAGTATGTGGAAAATGTGGCAGTTAATTCTCATAACAG
>JAITPE010000035.1 GCA_031289575.1 Spirochaetia bacterium
CGGCCTGACGGCGGGCGGCGCTTATCAAATCGGCTATCGCTTTGAAAAATTCCGTTTCCGTTATCATATAATCTCCATCGGGTGTCGCGCTCAACTGGTACAGTTCCTTCTACCCAAGCGTTGCCTCAAGTGACTCGAAAACGGCTTCGGCCGTTTTCTCAAGGTCGCCATTGCTGTGGGCAAGCGATATGAATCCTACCTCAAAGCCCGATGGCGAAAGATAAATTCCGCGCGAGAGCATTTCGGCGTGAAAAGAGGCAAAGGCCTTGGTGTCGGCCTTCTTTATATCATCAACGCTCTTTATGCTGTTCAAGCCCGTAAAGCAAAACGAAAAGATAGAGGCAATGCGCTGAAAGAGAATTTTTCCGCTGTACTTCTCCAAGGCCGGCCTCAGGGCTTGTTCAAAAAAATCGGCCTTATGCTGTAGTTCCTCATAGTTGCCGCCGGCAAGCAAACGGCGCAAAGTTGATATTCCCCCGGCCATGGCAAGCGGGTTTCCGGATAATGTCCCTGCCTGGTACACCGGGCCGTCGGGCGCGACCATATCCATAATATCGGCCCTGCCTCCGTAAGCGCCGACCGGAAGCCCGCCGCCTATGATTTTACCCAGCGCGGTGAGGTCGGCCTTTACGCCGAAGTATTTTTGCGCGCCGCCCGGCGACAAACGGAAACCGGTAATGACCTCATCAAAAATCAGCGCTATGCCGTACCTGTCACAGAGTTCCCTGACCTGGGCTAAGTAGCCATCCTCCGGAAGAATGAGTCCGTAATTGCACGGCACAGGTTCTATAATTACGGCGGCGGTATTCTTTCCTTCTTTTTCCAAGTACGACTTCAGGGCTTCAACATTGTTATACGGCAGCGGGATGGTATCCTTCGCGTTGCCTGCCGTAACTCCTGCCGAGTCGGGAGTTCCGAATGTGGCAAGGCCCGAGCCGGCCGCGACAAGGAGATGGTCGGCGTGGCCGTGGTAGCATCCCTCAAACTTTACGATCTTGTCCCTTCCTGTAAAACCGCGGGCAAGGCGTATGGCGCTCATGACCGCCTCGGTTCCGGAGTTTACAAAGCGAACCTTTTCGATGCTTTCAAAGGCTCCGGTCACAATTTCGGCGAGTTCGACCTCCTTGGCATGGGGTGTTCCGAAGCTGGTTCCATCGGCAAGGGTTTCCCGCAAGGCCGTTATGACATCAGCATCCGCGTGCCCCAAAATGAGCGGCCCCCATGACATGCAGTAGTCTATGAACTCGTTGCCGTCCTCGTCGGTCAGCTTTGAACCGGCGCCTTTTTTCATAAACAGCGGCGTACCGCCTACCGCCCGGAATGCGCGCACAGGCGAGTCAACTCCGCCGGGTATAAGCTCAAGGGCTTTTCTAAAAAGTTTCTCCGAGTTGTCTCTGTTCATTGCGCTTCCCTATACCAATTTCTTTTTTAGAACTTCTCTTGTATGGTACGATATTACCATGTCGGCTCCGGCTCTAAAGATTGATGTCAGAATTTCCTGAATAACGCGCTCCTCATCCACCATGCCGAGTTTTCCGGCGGCCTTGACCATTGAGTACTCGCCGCTCACATTGTACGCGCATAGCGGCACCGGAGAAATTTCCTTTATTCTGTAGATTATATCAAGGTATGATAACGCAGGCTTTACCATAACGATATCGGCTCCCTCGTCAAGGTCGAGCATAACCTCGCGCTCGGCCTCACGGCCGTTGCGCGGGTCCATTTGGTAGGCCTTTCGGCTGCCGAACTGCGGAGCGCTGCCGGCAGCCTCACGGAAGGGCCCGTAAAAAGCCGACGCGTACTTAGCCGAATATGCCATTATGGGCATGTCGTGGAAACCGGCGGAGTCGAGCGCGTCCCGAAGCGCGCCGACTCTGCCGTCCATCATGTCGGAGGGCGCCGCCATATCGGCGCCCGCGCGCGCGTGCGATAAGGCTGTTTTTGCGAGAAGTTCAAGTGTGGGATCGTTTAAAACAATCCCGTTCTCGACTACACCGCAATGCCCGTGGCTTGTGTATTCGCAAAGGCAAATATCGGTAATAATCATAAGCTCGGGAAAGCGTTTCTTGATTTCCCTAACGGCCTTTTGCACTATACCGTCATCGGCATACGCGCCGCTTCCGATGTCATCCTTGTAGTCCGGGATTCCAAACATCAGAATGCTTTTGATTCCAAGCTCCGCGTCCGATTCGATATCTCTCAAAAGATTGTCTACAGATACATTGTCGATTTCCGGCATCGCGCCAATCGGCGTGCGGATGTTTTTGCCCTCGCACACAAAATACGGCATGATGAGCTTTGCCGGAACAATAAAAGTTTCGGCTGTCAAATCTCTCATTATGCCGGAGGAACGCAGCCTTCTTGGCCTGTATATCATGTATTTGTCTCCTTGCTGTAATGGCCGGCAAGCTTTTCAATCAGCCCGTTTATTGTAAAGACATCGGCCGTAACAGCGGGATTGTGTCCCAGAGCGGCAAGAGTCTCTGTTGTAACGGGCCCTATGCTTGCGCATATTCCGTTTATTTGCGGAACTATTGCAAAAAAGTTCTTTGCTGTTGAAGAGCTTGCGAATGTTACGCAATCGGCGTTCTTTACAAGCTCCATCATTTCGCCGTCTACATGCTCCGGGGGGCGCGATGAATAGATGTGTATGCGGTCAACACCGGCGCCCGATTTTTTTAGTTCATCCGCAAGAAATGGCCGCGCCTCTTCGGAGCAGGGCAGCAGAACGCGGTCGCCCTGTTTTATGAGCGGGAGCATTGATTCGGCCAAGCTCTCGGCGACAAATTTTTGCGGAACTATATCGGGACGCAGCCCGTACTTGAGAAGTTCGCTGCCTGTGGCGCGACCAATGACCGCGATACGCAGTGCGCCCAAAGCGCGCGCGTCGCGCTTTGAGGCAAAGAGTGTGTCAAAGAATATGTTCACCGCGTTCTGCGATGTAAAAACAATCCATTTATATGTATCCAACTTGTCAATGGCGGATAGAAGCGGCGCGGCATCCTTTTTTTTTATTTCAATTGTAGGGAACTCGGCAACCGCCGCGCCGAGCGCTGTGAGCTTTGCCGACATCTCCGAAGCCTGGCTCCGGCTGCGCGTTACAATGATGGTTTTTCCGAAAAGCGGCTGCGAATCAAACCAGCGGAGTTTTTCTCTCAGCGAGACAACATGCCCGACAACAATAACAGCGGGCGGCCGCATTCCGTTTTTTTCAACAATTGCGGCTATAGAGTCAAGGGTTCCGGTAACGGTTTTCTGCTCAGGCCTTGTTCCCCATGTGATTACGGCGGCGGGCGTAGCGGGCGGAAAATTTTTCACCTCAATAAGTGATTTGGCTATATGCGGTATGTTCTGCATTCCCATGAGAAAGATATATGTTTTTTCGGGGTTGTATTCGGGAAAGTTTACATCCTCGCCGCCGGGCTTGCGGTGTCCTGTAATAAGTTCCAGCGCATTGGCGAAATCCCTGTGCGTCACAGGGATTCCGGCATATGCCGGAGCCGAGTAAAAAGATGATATGCCCGGAATTACGGCAAACGGGATGCCTGCCTCAATAAGTTCTTCCGCCTCTTCCCCGCCGCGGCCAAAGATAAACGGGTCGCCGCCCTTTAGGCGGACGACCGTTTTGCCCTCTTTGGCCTTGTCTATTATAAGTGAATTGATGCCGTCCTGCGGTATGGCATGAGAAGCGCCCTGCTTGCCCGCGTATATTTTTTCACAGTTGAACCTGTCTAAAAGCGACGCGTTTGCCAAATAGTCATATATTATACAATCGGCCTCGGCCATAACGCGCATCGCCTTGAGCGTGACAAGTTCCGGATCTCCGGGGCCCGCGCCGGCAAGATAAACAAAGCCGCGCTTCATACCTGCCCTCCTTTTTTTCTGATCACCTCCGCGAGCTTAGCTCCGACTTCGGCGGGGTCGGTTCCGGTAACCGTTGACCTGTATATTACCGAGCCGTCGGGCGAGGCAATAAGGCCGTCGAGGGAAATGCCCTCGGGCGTTATAAGCGCGAGAGCCCCCAACGGAATATGGCAGCCGCCGCCGAACTCCTTTAGGAACGCCCTCTCGGCCGATACACAAAGAAAGGAGTCATGGTCATGAAGGCGCGCGGCTGCTTCCCTCACAGCGGTATCATCCTCGCGCACCTGCAGCGCAAGAGCTCCCTGCCCTGGGGCAGGGAGCATAACATCAACCGGAATGACCCTTGCCGAGAACTCTGAAAAATCATACTCAAGGCGCTTTAAACCGGCTGCCGCCAGAATTATGGCGTCGTAGAGGCCCTCCCGCAGCCTGCGCAGCCTTGTATTGACATTCCCGCGCAGGGCCTTTACTTCAAGGTCATGGCGGTTGCACTTGAGCTGCGCCAAGCGGCGTACGGAACTGGTACCCACAACAGCGCCCTCCGCGAGCGGAAAGGGCAGCGCGGCGGATTCTTTTTCTTTTCTTACAAGCATGACATCCGCCGCGTCCTCGCGCGCGGGCACCGCGGCTATAGTGAGTCCGGCGGAACTTTCGGTTGGCAAATCCTTTAATGAATGTACCGCTAAATCAATCCTGCCTTCAAGAAGGGCTTCTTCAATTTCTTTAGTGAAAAAACCCTTGCCTTCCATTTTGTCAAAGGATACATTCTGTATATTGTCACCCTTGGTCTTGATGACAACAATTTCGGTAACGCCTTCTATGCGTTCCGCCGCATAGCGGGCCTGGCTCATGGCAAGATCGCTGCCTCTGGTTCCTATTCTGATCTTCATATTGCAACCTGTTTTATTTCTACTCTTTCTACTCTATAGAATGAATCACAAGGCCGTCGCGCAGCTTGGGCTCAAACCATGTTGATTTAGGCGGCATAATTTTATCGGCATCGGCGGCATTCATGAGTTCATCTATTGATGTCGGATACATTGAAAACGCGACCGCGTATTTTCCCGAATCCACCAATTTCTCAAGCTCGTCCGTTCCGCGTATGCCGCCGATAAAATGAATGCGGTTGTCGATACGCGGGTTGTCAATCCCAAGTACAGGCTGCAGAATATTGTCCTGAAGTATCTTTACATCCAAACCTTCTATGGGGTCGCTCGCATCAATCCTGAACAGCGGGGCGAGCGTGTACCACTTGCCTTTCAGGTACATGGAGATATTCCCCTTCTTTGAAGGAACCTTGGGTCCCTCTTCTTTTACATCAAAGGTTTTGCGCAAAAGGTTCATGAAAGATTTCTCATCGCGGCCGTGAATATCCTTTACGACCCTGTTGTACGGCATAATGGCAAGCTCATTGTCCGGAAAAATAACGGCAAGAAAAAAATTAAACTCCTCATCGCCCGTAAAGTCAGGATGAGCCTCTCTGCGCGCAGTGCCGACCCGCACCGCCGACGCGGCGCGGTGATGCCCGTCCGCTATGTAAAGAATATCGTTTCTAAAACTGTTTTCGAAAGCGCCTATAAGTTCCCTGTCCCTTATAACGCGCACAATATGACGGATGCCGTCGGCGGCAGTAAAATCATACTCCGGCGCAAGCGCCGCTCCGCGCTCAAAGAGAGATCTCTTTGAGCCGTCCTCACGGTAAATGAGAAAAACCGGCCCGGTATTTGCTCCCGAAACATCAAGGTGGGTTGTTCTGTCCTTTTCCTTGTCCTCGCGCGTAAGTTCATGTTTTTTAACACGGCTCGCGATATAATCATCAATGCTAACGACGGCTGCAAGTCCGGTCTGCGCGCGCCCGTTCATAATCTGCGTATACAGGTAAAGCAGCGGCTCACTATCCTGAACAAGAATTCCCTTTTTTATAAAATTTCTCAGATTGTCCCTTCCCGCCGCGTAGACCGCAGAATCGTACGGGTCGGTTTCAGGCGGCAGGTCAATCTCGGCCTTTGTTACATGAAAAAAACTGTATTCATTGCCTTCCGCTATTTTGCGGGCCTCGGCAGAATCAACAACATCATACGGAAGCTCGGCAACACGGGCGGCTAATTCTTTTACCGGCCTTATGCCTTTGAATGCTTTTACAAGCGCCATTTATTTTTCCTTTATTCTTTCTTTTTCTCTACGGTATGCATATATAAGCGTACATCCATTACCGTCAAGACAATTCTCAACATCAAATTTGGAACCGGCGTTTCCAGCATTTATTTCATCAAAAATACATCATTAAATCCCCGCGCCGAAATGTCGCGGATAATCGCCTTTTATCAATATTTTCGTATCCGTCGGGATACAATTTAGATAAAGCCTCGAGCAATTTCGCATTAGCTCTTTCAAAAAGACGCTCCTTGTTTGCTTCAAAATACGTTCTTGCATTCTCAAAGACAGCATGTGTCAGTTGTTCCAATGAAAGGTTCAAATCATTTAATATCAAGTCTCCGATTATCATCGACATGAAATAATTGCTGTAAGGAATATGGGGAAATTTGTCCCACCATTTTTTTCTTTGCGTATCACAAAATCTATAAATCAATACGGAAATCAGTAATTGCGCACCGTTTATATTGTCAAAAACGTCATTATAGAATGCTCCAAAAAGTTCATTCTTTTTAAATTTTGCCTGATACGGTTTCTTTTTCCAAACAGAATATATTGATTCCGCCGCTACAGAAGAAAGAATAGTCTTTTCCGGGGACGACGAAGTCGAATCTTTCTTTCTCTTATACGAATACCCTAATTCGGAGATTGCCGTTTCCAATTTTTTTTGCAGGTCATCGTTAGCTCTTAAATCCCTCAAGTCCACAGGATTCTGACTGTTAGTTGCAATTGTTACATCGGTTATCAAAGAATCAATGCCTTCGCCCGATAATTTATACAATCGCACTAACACATATGCATTAGAAAAATCTATTGTTGGATTTTCCTTTACGGTATGCTGGATCGTTTTGCAGGATTGTCCGCCATTGATAATTTGCAAATTATCAATATTTACCATCCAGTCGTCCGATTGTAGTCCATTGTAAGAAAAATCAGTGCATATCATTGTGATACCATTGTTATAGAAATAAAAGTTATCCCGTTTTTCACTGATTAAAGTATCTCTGATTGCCGAGTTTACCCTGTTTTTACTGAAACCTAAATATTTTCTGATGTTTTGTTCTAATAAGTTATCACCATGCTTGTCGAATAATTTGGCTAATTCGGCTACATTTATTTTACCAACTAAAACCTGTTTGAAATTAAAATCTTCCTTAGTACTTTTTCCGGATAATCGAATGGTTTCATTAATTCCTTTCTTGGATTGCAAAGAATCAACAATATCCCTGTGATTAAAATATTCAAATTTAACCTGATTTTCCGGAAAACCCGCATTTGCTATGTGATTGTCACCGTCATTATTCCATTTTAAACCATTATTTGTAAAAACACATCTTATGTTCGGAATATAACCGTCCACAATCAGAGAACGAATATCTTCAACTTTCGGCATCAAATCATCGTTCATTTCTATAGGTTTGCTTGGGTCAAATATAGCGCCTATACTTCCGATAACTCTTTGTACAGCATTTGCGGGGAAATTACTATCGGTATCTAATTTAAATGAATATTTTCCCTGAAAAATAACAACGGAAAAATCATTATTGTCTATATCCCCGACATAAACAGCGTCAACTCCCGCATCGTTACCGCCTTCTGTCACAAGCCCAAAGGCTTCTTCCAACTCAATATCCAAATAAGCGGCAACAGATAAACACACAACTGCCTTCGACAACTTCTTTTTGCCATCGTATTCTCTTAAAAATTTGTCGGGATTATCATTGACGATTTTTCCAATTCGCTGGTCAACGATGTGCTTGCTAATATCCATAATAATCGTTATTAAAATACAATGTAAAAAATACAAGAATATTATCACCTGTCCAAAAAATATCATCCGCAAATATATAAAAAGTGTTTGCCAATAGAATCACTCATATATTACAATGTAATATAAATATATAATGTTTTACCGCGGATTTCGCGGCAACTATTAGGGGGCAAGATGGATATAATTGTATGCGTTAAACGCGTACCCGATACCAACGAAGCTGATATCCAGATTTCCGGCAACTTTATCAACACCAAAGGATTGCCTTTTGATGTCAACGAGTGGGATAAATACGCTGTTGAAGAAGCGGTACGCCTTAAAGAAAAATACGGCGGAACGGTTACCGCAATCACTATAGGAGACTCCGAGTCCGATGACGCTCTGCGAAGGGCTTTTGCCACAGGGGCCGACGCTGCCGTCCGTGTTTCAGATGATATATTCAACGGTTCCGACGCGGTTGCTTCTGCAAAGATCCTTGCAGGAGCAATCAGCGATATAAAACACGACCTCGTACTTTTTGGAGCGCAGGCGAGCGATGACGGCTATGGCGCAACAGGCCAGGCCGCCGCCGCAATACTCGGGCTTCCCTACGCGTCCCTTGTCATTAAGCTTGAGGCCGATAACGGCAAGATTCGCGCTACAAGAGAGCTCGAGGCCGGAATGAATGAAGTTGTAGAGCTGCCTCTGCCCGCCCTTCTTACAATTCAGTCCGGCATCAACGAGCCGAGATACATCAGCATTATGGGAATAAGAAAGGCATCCTCAAAAGAAATAAAAGTTCTTTCGGCCGGCGAAATCAGCGTGAACACAGCCGAAATAGGAAATAATTCGGGCACAAAAACCGAAAAGCTTTTTTTGCCGCCGGTTTTAAAACAAACCGAGTTTCTTACGGGCAGCGTTGACGAAATCGCCGTAAAGCTCGCTCAGATTCTAAAAGACAAAGGAGGCACGTTCTAAGATGAGTGGAATATTTGTTGTTGCGGAACACCGTAAAGGCGTCCTCCGCGATATTACTTTTGAAATGCTAAAAAAAGGAAGGGAACTTGCCGGCGCCTCGGGCGAAAGTCTGACAGCGCTTGTCATAGGCAAAAACACCGGGGCTTTTGCCGAGCGCATAGCCGCTTCCGCCGACACTGTAATCGCCATTGATGACCCCAAGCTCGAAAACTTCAACGGTGAGATTTACCAAAACATTTTGAGCGCCATTATAGACGAGCATAAACCGCTGCTCATAATGATAGGCCACACCGCTGCCGGCATGGACTTCGCGCCCGGACTCGCGGCCGCAAAGAATATTGCGATTACTACAGACTGCGTTGACCTAAAACTCGACGGGCAAAAACTAACCGCGGTACGCCAGCTCTACAGCGGCAAGATAAACGCGGAAATATCCTTTAAACCCGCGGAGAGCTATATCGTAACGCTGCGTTCCGGAATATTTCCTCCCGAGCCGTCAGGAACATCCGGCAAGCTGCTTTCCGCAGCGTGTCCGGATTTTCCTGAAAGCGCCAAAAGGTTTATCGAATACATTGAGGCCGCGACAGGCACAGTTGACATAACCCAGGCCGATGTATTAGTCTCGGTTGGACAGGGAATAGGCGATGTCAAGAACATCCCTATGATGGAGGCCTTTGCCCAGGCTTTGGGCGCCTCGCTTTCATGCTCGCGTCCGGTTGTCGACCGGAAATGGCTGCCGCAGGAAAGGCAGGTAGGCTCATCGGGCAAAACCGTTAAGCCGAAGGTATACCTTGCGGTTGGAATAAGCGGAGCCTTCCAGCACCTGACAGCGGTAAAGGCCGATATTATTATAGCCGTCAACAAAGACCCAAGGGCGCCTATATTCAACATTGCCGATTACGGAATAACAGGCGACCTGCTTCAAATAATTCCCAAGCTTCAGGACGCCGTCCTGAAGCTCAAAGGCGGCAATTGATGGACTTCGAGTTTAACAACGAACAGCGGGACATACAAAAAGCTGTCAGGGAATTCGCAGAGGCCGAGATGAGCCGTGAGTACATGCTTGAACTTGACCGGACATCAACATATCCCGCAGACCTTTTAAAAAAGGCCTGCGATCTCGGATTTTTGTGTATAGATATTCCCGAAAAATACGGCGGCGTAGGGTACGGATTGACCGAAAAGGCCATAGTTTTTGAGGAACTCTGCCGTATGGGCGCGGGCGTGGGCATGAGTCTTGGCGGTTCGTGTTTCGGATTGAAAGTACTCCTCAATTCGGGAACCGAGGAGCAAAAAAACAGGATACTTCCGCGGGCATGTTCCGGTGAAGGCCTTCCCTTTTCGGGCGCCTTTACGGAGCCCGACAAGGGAACGGATATAGTCACATTTCCTCTCGGCACAACAGCGGTCAGGAAAGGCGGCAAGTACATCATAAACGGAACAAAAACTTTTATTACGCACGCCGATATAAGCAAATATGTTATACTGCTATGTCAAACCGATACAAACGCGAAGCCCTCGTATAAAGGACAAACAACCTTCATTCTTGAGAACCCGCTTGATAAACCGGGCTACACAGTGAGCAGCTTTGAAAAGATGGGCTGGCAGACAAGCCATACCACGCAAATATCGTTCTCTGATTTTGAACTGCCCGCGGAAAACATAGTAGGAAAAGAAAATCAGGGCTTTTACAATGTTATGAGTTTTCTAACAGAATTTAGAATAGAGACAGCCGCGGCCGGTGTCGGCATGGCTCAGGGAGTATACGAAAAAGCGGTAAACTACGCTAAAACAAGAGAGGCTTTTGGTCAAAAAATAGGAAAATTTCAAAGCATATCTCACAAGATAGCCGATATGGCCACAAAAATTGAAACGGCAAGGCTGCTTTTGTATAAGGCCGCCGCAATTTTTGACACAAAACACGATGTCCCGCCCCATATATCATCAATGGCAAAATGGTATGGAGCGAGAATGGCGGTTGAGGTTGCGGATGACGCCATGGAAATATTCGGAGGGCACGGCTACATCATTGAAAATGATGTAGCGCGCTTCTACAGGGACACAAGAATGCTGGAATTGGTGGAGGGAACCAGAGAGGCGCAAAAGAACACTATAGCCGCAAGCATACTTGGGAGATTAGACTGATGATACAAGCAAAGGAACTGACAGAAAAATTAGAGATGTTTGCCTGCATGCAATGCGGCAAATGCTCCGCGGGCTGCCCGGAATCCGGAAAAAGCGGCCTTAATATCAGGCGCATAATACGCGAACTGACAGTATCCCCGCTTTGCGAACTAAAACAAACAGACCCGCTGTGGGACTGCACCTCATGCTCGGCATGTACGCTGCGCTGTCCGCGCGGACTCCAGCCTCATGAATTAATAATAGGGCTGCGCGGCGCGCTCATAGAAACTGGAGAAATTCCGGTCACGGCAAGGGACTCGTTAGAGGCCGTATTTAAGCACGGCAACCCCTGGGGCAGAGCTAAGCAAAAAAGAGAAGAATGGACAGAGGGCCTTGCGATCAAGAATCTATCCGACAGCCAGGCCGAGATACTGTACTATGTCTGCTGCGCCGCGGCATATGACCCAAGGGTCCAAAATGTCGCGCGATCGCTTGCCGGCATATTCAACGAATCCGGAAGCGATTTCGGAATACTCGGCATTGAGGAATCATGCTGCGGAAGCGAAACAAGAAGAATGGGCGAGGCCGGCCTTTTTGAGATGATTGTCGAAGACAACATGAAGCTCTTTAACAGCCGCGGCGTAAAACATATTGTGGCAACCTCGCCCCACTGCTTTGACGCGCTGAAAAACAAATACAACGCCGAAGCTATAACCGTTCAGCACTACACCCAATATGTAGCGGGGCTCTTGGACGGCGGCAAACTATCTCTCACAAAGAACCTTGATAAAATCGTTGCCTACCATGACCCGTGCTATCTTGGAAAACAGAATGACATCTATGACGAACCGCGCGAAATACTAAAGGCCATACCCGGAATAAACTACCTCGAATTTGACCGCCGCCGGGAAAAAAGCCTGTGCTGCGAGGGCGGCGGCGGCAGAATGTGGCTTGAAGGAACAAACACGGGTGAACGCCTTGCGGAAACAAGAGTAAAGGACGCGGCCGAAATGGGAGTTGATATTATTGCCACTGCCTGCCCATTCTGCCTGCTTACATTGGAAGATGCCGTAAAGATAACCGGATTTGAAGAAAAAATATTAATCAAAGATATAAGCGAACTTATTGTTGAAGCGTTATAAGCAGTGAAAGTAAATTTTCTTCTCTGTGATGATTTTAAAAATGAACTTACAAGAGATGTTCCCTCTTATGAATCACTTTTTTTTACACTCTTTGACCAAATATCTCCGGGAGCTGTTTTTAAAATATTTGATGTCCGAAAGAACGAGTATCCTTCAAATATTGAACAGGACGAACTCTGCCTTATTCCGGGAAGCCATGCCGGCGCGTACGAAAAACATCAGTGGGTACAGCGCCTGTTGGACTTTGTCAAACAGGCGCACTCGCGAAAGGCAAAACTCCTTGGCGTATGTTTCGGCCACCAGTTGATTGCCCAAGCCCTTGGCGGCAATGTCGCGCCGGCGGCAGGCTGGGGCGGCGGGCTGAGGGAATCGAACGTCAAATTCACAGATAACGCCTTTCCGCAAAAAAAAATACAGCTGCTGTACAACCACAATGACCAGGTAACAAAACTGCCGGCCGGCGCTAAACTCATTGCGGAGAGCGCCTTTTGCCCATTTGAAGGATTCACTTTAGAGAATATAGTAACGCTTCAGGGACACCCTGAATACACAATTGAATATTGCAGGCACTTAATAGAAAACTACTCGCTTGACAAACCGGAGGCGGTCAGGGCAGCCGCGCTTAAGTCTATTGCATCCGGAGTTCACGACGGAGTCAGGGTCACGGCCTGGGCTTTGGAACAATTGGGTTTTTGAACAGTAAAATGCTTGCAATTTTGCTGTGTTTTTATTAACTTAAGCAAATAGGTTAAAGATGAAGACTACACTTATAAATATCGGATTTGGCAATGTTGTTGTAGCGGAGCGTGTAATAGCCGTTATAACTCCGGCATCGGCCTCCGGAAAGCGCCTTAGAGAAGACGCACGCGAAAATAACCTGCTCATAGATGCCACTCACGGCAGAAAAACCAGAGCAATTATAATAATGGACAGCAACCATGTGGTGCTGTCGGCCATGCAGCCCGAAACTTTAGCGAACAGATTGACGAACAATGCCGCAGAATAATCTCTCCATAGTAGTAACGGCCCCCTCCGGCACAGGTAAAACAACTGTGATCAAGGAGCTTTTATCGCAAATTCAGGAGATAGAATTTTCTGTATCTTCAACCACGCGCGTCAAAAGAAGCGAGGAGAAGGAAGGCATAGATTATTATTTTATAACATTGGATGTTTTTAAAAAAGGAATCGACAATCATGAGTTTATTGAATGGGCGGAGGTTCACGGAAACTTTTACGGCACTCTTAAAAAAGAGATTGACAGAATAAAGGATACTGGGCGTATTCCTATACTTGACGTTGATGTTCAGGGCAGCAAAACGCTGAAAGACAAAATAGACAATGCGGTGTTTATACTCATAGTTCCTCCGTCACTTGGCACCTTGGAGGCGCGGTTGAGAAGCAGGGAGACGGAGACCGAAGCGGAGATTGAATTAAGGCTCAGGAGCGCTGTTAGTGAACTAAATCGTTATCCCCTGTTCGATTATATTGTAGTCAACGATGAACTGTCCGAATCGGTTTTAACACTCAAGTCAATTATAAGAGCGGAAAAGAGTAAGACGGGAAGAATGGCCGGCAGGCTGAAGCGAATATTGGAGGCTCGGAATGATAATTCCATTTGATAAACTTATGAAATACGCAGGCAACAAATATGTTTTTACACGGGCAACCATGCTGGCTGTTGACAAAATAGCTAACATCAGGGATTATCCGGAGGAGCACCTTAACTGGAAGGTTGTTCCCAACATTCTTAAAGCCATGCTTGATGAGGATGTAAAGTTCAGCTTTGATCCTGTTGAAGCGGCCGAAAAAAATACTAACAGCCGGGGTTAGAGATTCGGGCGCTTGTTATTGCCGGTCCGACTGCCGCGGGCAAGACCGATATTTCTCTTGCTCTGGCTGGGAAAATCTTTGAAATAATATCCTTTGATTCTGTACAGATTTACAGGTATCTCGACATTGGCAGCGGTAAACCGCCGCCGGACAAACGCGGTTCAACCCCTCATCATGGTATTGATATAGTTAATCCGGATGAGGATTTCACAGCGGGAGATTTTTCGCGCTATGCGGAAGAAGTCTGTAACGGAATTGCGGCAAGAGGGCGTTTGCCTCTTTTTGTCGGCGGAACAGGCTTTTACCTTGACGCGTTTTTCAAGGGTCTGTCGCTGATTCCCGATATTGACCCCTTAATACGAAGCCGAATCAGGGACGATATCGCAGAGAGAGGAACCGGGCCGCTTTACGATGAACTGTTGGTGATTGACCCTTCTTTTGCCGGGAAAATCCACCCGAACGACCGTCAGCGCATAATGAGAGGTCTTGAGGTATATCGGGGAACAGGGCGCCCGCTCAGCTGGTACTACAGAGAGAAAAACGGGCACGAGTCCGGTGAGACTCTTTACATAGGTCTTTACGATGAGAGAGAATCATTGAACGATCGCATAAATGAGAGGGTAGATGCAATGATTGCTTCCGGTTTTGCCGATGAGGTAAAGAACCTCAGGGAAATGGGTTACACTCCGGAACTTAAATCTATGAAATCGATAGGCTATGCCGAACTCAACCGTTTTTTAGACGGACTTATGGATTTTAAGGATGCTGTAGAGGCAATAAAAAACGAAACCAGACACTACGCCAAAAGGCAGATGACCTGGTTTAGGAGGAATAAAAAAAAAAATTGGATTAAACCTGATAAAAAAGACGCTCTTTATCAGTATGTATTCAAGTGGCTAAATAAATAAAAACAGGAGTATTTCATGGGCAAACAAATCGGTAATCTGCAGGATGTTTTCCTGAATAACGCAAGAAGAGAAAAGTGCGATATAACCGTCTATCTTGTAAACGGGGTACCCCT
>JAITPE010000058.1 GCA_031289575.1 Spirochaetia bacterium
CAAAAGTTGCCCGGATAGGTTAAGCGAAAATTTCCCGCTTCGGTTTCTTCCCAGTCTTTTGGCTGCCCATTTTTCTTGTAAGGCGCAATAACTTTTCGTTTTTGTTTAACGGCTTCAACATCAAAATAATAGTCATCACTTTTCGTTCCATACCAAATATCTTCAGAGGCGTTTTTCCAGTTTTGTTTTGCGCCGCGTCCTTTTTCCCGTTGCCATACGATTCTGTTTCTAATAACCGTGTATTCCGCCATTATTTGATATAAACAAAAAGTGCTTTTCCAATCGCCGCATATATACACGGAACCATTAGGTTTAAGCGTATTCATAATTTTAGGAAACCATGAACGCAAATATTCTAAATACGCGTCATTATTTGTTTTTGAAAATTTAAATCCGTCAAAATTCTTGTCTAAATTATACGGCGGGTCTATAACAAGTAAATCAACAAATTCTCGAGGCAAGGCGTCTAAAATACAAAATAAATCACAACACACTGTCTTGTTGAGTATATCCGGTATTGATAATTCCTTTTCACGAAGAAATAATAAACGAGACTTATATTGGTCATATTCATTACCCGAAATAGTCAGTGTTCTGTTGCGGGGCGCTCGTGTCTTTTCCATAAATCCTTTCCCTTCCATTTTTTTTACAGTGTAAACTGGATAAAACCTTTTGTAAATGCGTGCGTTTACAACGTGCGTTTACAACGTGCGTTTAAGCAGACGCGAAGCGCGGATGCGAGACGCCGGGTCTTCCCAGTCATATAACACTTTATTCATGTTTTTTTCTCGTGCCCTTCCATTCTATTGAAATTGGCAGCATGGAAAACCCCAGCGTCTTTCTCGCCTGATTCTTTATATAACTTTCGTAAGACGCGCTTACAGCCTGAGGGCGTGTAACAAAGAAAGATAGCTTAATCGGATTTACGCCGGTTTGCGTTCCGTATTTAATGCTGAATCTTGTTTTAGGCCCGGAAGGAGGAGGAGACGCCGCCTGCCAGCGGGCTAGAGCCTCGTTCAAAGTTGACGTTTCAACTTTCCTTGTAAGCTGTGAATACATTTTTAACACCATGTTTAACAGTTCGTTTATTCCGGCGCCTGTTTTTGCGGAGAGCGGCATGACGGGCGCGTATTCAAGCTGGCCGAAAAAGAAATGTATGCGGTCGATTTCGGCGTTTAACTGATTGTTTACTTCCGGTTTTAAGTCCCATTTATTTAACGCGAGAATTATACCCCGCCCGGCATCCGTGGCAAGTCCCGCGATTTTTTTGTCCTGCCAGCTTAAACCCTCAACAGCATCAATCATCAGGATGATTATATCGGATTCGTCTATCGCCTTTATTGCGCGGTTCACGGAATAATATTCAATGTCCTCGTTCACCTTGCTCTTTCTTCTGATGCCGGCTGTATCAAAAGAAATGACGCGCCTGTTCCTGTATATAAACTCACCTTCAATTACATCGCGTGTGGTACCGGCGATACTCGATACAATCGAAGCCTCCCGTTCCAATAACCGGTTCGACAATGTTGATTTACCCGTATTCGGTTTGCCGACAATTGCGATTCGGACGGCGCTGTTTTCAGGAATGTCAGAAGCTTCGGCAATGATTTTTGATGCACTCCGATTAGCGTGTCCCAACATTTCAAGAACGGCATCGGCGAGGCTGCCAATATTGTCCCCGTGCTCGGCGGAAATCAAAATGATTTTTTTGTAGCCAAACCGCAGTAGGTTCCATCCTTCGCTCTCGTTGCGTCCGCCTTCGCATTTATTTACAACGGCAATAATTTTATCCTGATAGACGCGAAGGAGGTTTATCAATTCTTCATCGTCAGCATTGAATAGCGCGGAATCAAACATGAGTACGACGCAGTCCGCCGCGTCAATATACTCAAATGCTTTTTTATAGACGGCCTCTTCAATTTCGCCGTTTCGTTTCGGCCTAAAGCCGCCTGTATCAACAAGGTTTATAGGTCTGCCGCCGAGCGTAACTTTTTCCTCCACACAGTCCCGCGTTACACCCGGAGTGGGGTCAGTGATTGAGCGCCGCTTTTTGCAAAACCGGTTGAAGAGTGTCGATTTACCTACATTGGGCCTGCCCGCAAGAACAACGGTGGGAATATGCTGCATGGGTATAGTCTACTGTATATACGGCCCAGAAAAATGGCAGGGGGGGGGGGATGGCAGGTAGGGGGGTCTTTATCTCGGTCAACGTGCGCGCGCTTTGCGCCGCACAGTTGCCTACTGTAGACCCCTCTACGCATCCCGCACTTCCACAGCCGCGGTGCATAGCACATGCGGCATTGCCGGGACAAAGACCCCCTGTTTTGCGGCGTGGCGCCATCCCTGGCACCGTAAACCAGTATTGCATGTTTATCATTAACCTTGTATGATCATAAAAAGGGAATATTAATGCAAAAAAATACTCTATTATTATGGACTTATTCATAAAAGAAAATAAAAAAACGAAACGTAAAGAGCGCTCAAACTGCCATAGCCGGAACGTTATGCGGCACATAGGGCTAAATCCGTTATTTTTCCATTAATTCATCCAATAATTTATTTCTACTATTCACAAGCCCTAATTTTTTATGCCATCCAAAATTAGAACTTTCAGAATTAGCCGCTTCTTCAGTCAAATTTTTATAATAATTTGCTTCCTTGGCGGCGGCGCTGCTGATTATCGTTTGTTGTTGCGCGGGGTTGTTTCTTACCAGCAATTCTCATTTTAGCCGCAGACCGCGAAGAATTCACAAACGCAAAGGTCGCAAAGAACAAGAAACAGTATGAAAACTGTGCGTTCGCGAACCAAAAGTTCGACGAACCTTTGGTTCGCACGTACTTTGCGTTAAAATTCTTCGTAAACCAGAACTGTTGTGACGCAATTCGCCCCCTGACAATATTGCCATAATCCTCTAAAATCTGTGTGTGAAGACTTGGGCAAGATTCAAAAGCAGGCGGCGCGGCTATATCTCACTTATCATTTTTACCGCCGTCTTTACGTTGAGCCTTTTTTCGGAATGTGTTGCCAACGACAGGCCGCTCGTTGTGCGTTACGGCGGGCGCTTCTACTTTCCTGTCTTTAAGGACTATTCGGAACTGGCTTTCGGCGGGGAATTCGACATTGGGGCAGACTACCGCGACCCCTACGTGGCAGGCCTAATCAACGAAATGGGCTGGCTTGTCTTTCCGCCCGTCCCCTACAGTTACATCACCATCAACTACAACCTGCCTTCCCCCGCGCCCTCCCCACCGGACAGAGGAAACATCCTAGGCACGGACGACAGGGGGCGGGATGTGTTTGCGCGGCTCATCTACGGATTTCGCGTCTCGGCAATTTTCGGACTTACCCTCACCGTCATTTCGTCCGCCATAGGGATCATCCTTGGGGCGGTTTCAGGCTACTTGGGCGGCGTCTTCGACATCGTTTTTCAGCGATTCATGGATGTGTGGGGCGGAATGCCCACCCTGTTTATCCTCATCATCCTGTCGTCCGTGGTTGAGCCCAACTTCGGCTGGCTTCTGGGCATAACCCTGCTCTTCGGCTGGATGAGCCTTGTAGACCTTGTCCGCGCCGAATTCCTCCGCGCCCGCAATGCGGAGTTCGTCCTCTCAGCCCGCGCCATTGGCGAGTCCGATGCCAGAATAATGTTTGTCCACATCCTGCCAAACGCCTGCGTCTCCGCGCTTACATACCTTCCCTTCATTCTGGGAAGTTCGATTACGACTCTGACCTCGCTTGATTTTTTGGGATTCGGCCTGCCGCAAGGCTCGCCCTCGCTGGGAGAACTCCTCGCCCAGGGCAAGGCCAACCTCTACGCCCCGCACCTCGGCATAGCCTCTTTTCTCATGCTCGCCGTTACGCTCGTGCTGCTCGTCTTCATCGGCGAAGGGGTACGCGACGCCTTTGATCCGAGGTCGCGATGAAACACAGCCGCCTGTCATACAAACATTTTTTTATTTTATTTGCGCTTGCACTTTCAGTTTCAGGCAAAGCCGCCCCGCACACATTATCCCTCACGGGCGGAATCGATACATTCGCTTTTAATAATAGCACTGCCGATCAGTACGACGCGTTTATAACACCTTATATTCTTCCAATAGGGCAGGCTAATTTCTCCGGTGATTTTGGTACTTTTATTTTATACGATATGGGATTTGATTTAGATACAATTTTTCGATACACGGTGCGCGGCGCGGTGTATTTTAATATTTGGATGTTCAGGCTTGGCGTGGGAAGTTTTGTCCTGCTGCCGGTTGAAGGCCTTACCGAATTTTTGCCCGGCGTTGAGGGCTCGCTTGGATTTGAAGCGCCCGGATATTTCCGTGTTAATCTTGACTACGGATTAAATGTGTTTACAGAATTCGCAAACAGCGGCCCTGTAAATGTAAACAAAGGAAAGATAGAGGCTGCTATTTGGTTTCCTATTTTGATTGCCCGTGCTTTTGTTGAAAGAAAATCGTTTACCCGCGTTTATGAGTCTATGTATTTCCTTCGCAGTTCGCTTAACCGTTATGCCTTTTTTGCGGACATATTTTTTAAGAATAAAGTTCCGGTTTTTTCGCTAGGAGTCGGTTTTGAAACAGCCGAGAGGGCGGTCTCCCCTCTTCCGTCGGTAGGCGGCGCAACTTATATTCTTGCCGATTCGTTTTCACTGGAGGGATTATTTGTCGCAGCCGGTTTAGCGTTGCAGCTTAGCCATTCTTTTGAGTTCCACATATCGGGCGAGTTTCCCGTGAGCGTAAACTGGTCGGGTTTATACCTTAAGGCGCAGGCCGGAATCAATCTAACTTTTGCCGGAGAATAATCCTGCTTCATTATGACTACACTTAACTTTCTTTGCGTCGACATTGGTACAACTTCGTTAAAGGCGGCTTTAATTGATTCGGAAGGGGACGAGGCCGCTTTTACGCG
>JAITPE010000198.1 GCA_031289575.1 Spirochaetia bacterium
GGTATCGGATGTGAGCGAAAAATATCAGCAGCTTTTATCGTCGGTGAGCATACTGCCCACGCTGAAATCCACGTTTGACTATACCTTTGAGGAAACGGAAAGCGACAGCCTTGACGAGAGCATTGCGGAATCGTTGCGAGGCAAAACCAAAAAGAATACCTTTAACATAACAACATCCTTCATGCCCGAGACCAACGGCGTTCCTGCTATATTTTTTGCCAACAAAAGCGAGCTGTACAAAAACATCCTTATAAATGATATCGCCGGAGAAAATGTACAGAGCGCCACCGGCAGTTTTACGCATTCGCCATCCCTTGTAATCAATGGGATAAATGAGTTCTTCAAGGGGAATCTTTCGACTTCACTCAAACTTGATTTCTTTTTTTCAAAGAACGACATCTCAAGGACATCGGACACAATAGACCTGACAAACCTCAAGAATCTTGTTTCGCTTGATGAGACCGAAAAACGTCAAAAGAATAATGTATCCGATGAAATAGATTACTTCAACAAAATATTTTTTGTAAAAAACATGCTGAATTTTTCTACAGAGGCTCTTGTTCAATATGCCGGAAAAAACAGCGCGGATCAGGGAATCCTGAATGATTTTTACGGCGGATTCCGCACGCCTTTTGTTTATGATGACGGCATAAAATTGGTTCAGCGCGACAGGGGAATAGCTTTCAAGACCGGGCTTAACGATTTTGGATTTATAACGCCGCGCTATTCTGCAGAATTAGCTTACAGGGAAACCTCATTTCGGGACTACAGCCCGGCCGAATCCGCTTTCACCGGCCCATTTTCCCGCTGCCGCGACGCTCAAAGCATGGCCGAAACAATAATATACCTTCCCATTAATCTGAGAAAGTTCAGCGAGACAGGCAAGCTGGGCTTTATAAAAAGTCTCAACTCATCCTTTTCGCGTTCGGTTTATTTAAGTGAAAACGCGGCGCCCTTCGAGGGTGAGGGAACGGGCGCTTTTGAGGAAGAATACGGCATTACCAATTCTCTATACGGCATCAGCAGCGCAGGGTTGAATTTATTCCGCTATTTTCCGGGGTACATTTTTACGGGGCGCAATTTCGGCGCGCGAGGAAGGGATTATGTGCACTCCACATTTAACAGCGGCATAAGTTCCGGCGGGCTTGAATTTTCCAACTACGATAACACGCTTAAAATAATCGAAGACTACTCGCTTAATATGCTCCTTGATTTCAGCTTTTTTACTGTTGATACGGGCGGTTCTTTGAACCAGGTCTGCTCAAGGTCAAACATACAGGGCGTACCGCAGCAGATTATAACGCGCTCGGCGAATATTATGTTTAACTTTGATCTTATGGAAATGTTCGATTTTTGGTTCTTTAGGCCTAACGCGGCAGGCCTTTCTCACCATTCATCATCGCTCGAGGCAGGATACACGCTCAATAATCACAATGTGATAACATCCAACAGCATGGAGAATGAACACAGCCTTTCCTTAGGGCTAACATTTAAATGGGACCGCAGGTATTTCAGGATCAACGGAGGAATTGATATACGCAAAGATGCGTGGCATGAATTTATACCTGAGGGAGATTCGCGGTCATCCAAGGACGATATCTACTATACAAATATAAGGACAAACCATAACTTTATGGAACTTGATACCGGCTATAACTTTTCATTTGTATATGAAACCGATGTAAAATGGCTGTATAATCTCTTCGCGTCATATTACACGCTTGTCGGCGATCCAATATTCAAAACCGAGTTCATAATGCAGATGAAAACATACGACTATACAGAAACAACATCTCCGGAGCCGTACGACCTCTACATGCTCACCAACACGCTTACTCTTGATTTGCATAAAAACGTTCAGGGGAGTCTATCGGGCAGCGCCGCTATTGAAAATTTCAGGGATGTGGGCACCAACGCAATATATTCGCAGGTTTTTTCTTACGGGTTTAGTTTTCAGTTCTCGCTCATTTTTTAGCGGCCTTGGTAAGCCGCCCGCCCTTTCACAAAAGAATTTATTGAATTATTTTGTGAAAGTTATGGCAAAATAGATTGGAAAAAACTGGTTGAATTTAATTCCTGTAAAAAATAAAAAATAACTATTTCTTAATGAGGGAATATGAACCTGTTAGATCGCTACAAAAACGGTGAAACAAAAGAAGTCTATGCCGAAATACTCAATTTGGAACAAAACGCGTTTATTCCTCCCAAAATTACTGAAATCGAAGACGTATTAACCGAAACCTTTAAGCGGGCAGCTTTTAATTTGCAAATCATTCATGATGAGCTGGTAAAAATAGGCTATGCCTTTTGGGATAGGCCGCTTCATAAACCATTGCCCAATACAGATAAATTATTGAAACAATTAGACGCCGCCGTGCTGCCCTTCGGCTATGTTCCGCTGTCATTAAAATACTTTTACAAAATAGCCGGCGGAGTTGACTTTGCCTGGAACTATGAAGCAAACAAGAAATTTCTTTGGGAAATGGCAGACCCAATACAAATTTACAGCTTGGATGAACTTGTAGACTATGTTGACACAGACTGGAAAGATGACATGCAAGACAGCGTGAACAGCGGAGAGGATGCCTGTTTGGAACTGTCGGCGGATGACTTACACAAGGACAATGCAAGCGGCGGAACGCCATATTCATTGAAGATTACGGCAACTCCAAGCATTGACAGTGATTTTTTGTTCGAATACCATGAGACAACTTTTATTGATTACCTGAGAATCTGTTTTGAATTTTGCGGATTTCCCGGAAATCCGCAAAATTCAAAAAGTTTCACCGATTTTGTGTCAAGTGTAAAGCCAAAACTAATGCAAATTTAACCATGAAAAGCTATATGAACGAACAAATACTCATCAACCTGATCCAACTCGAGCAGACAATGACTGAGTTAGAACGTGAATACAATCTTACACGGGAAGACCTTGAGCGGTTTGAAAGAGAGAGGAGAAATAAAATGGAAAAAGAAATTGAAGAAATTAAAAAATACCTGATTCAGCAAGAAGGGAGCAGCAATAAGTTTTGGCAAATTGAAACCGATAATTGCAGGCAAACTGTTAAGTGGGGAAAAATAGGCACACATGGGCGTGCGGCGGAAAAAGAATTTCCTGATACGGAAAGCTGCAAGAACGATTCCGAAAAACTGATTAATCAAAAGTTAAAAAAAGGTTACACAGAAATTATAGGCGATAAAATTCCGGAAAAGGAACCATTGACAGAAGAGGAACAGGCCGAATTGTTTTTCTGGGATGTTATTAGCCGCTCCAACAAGTGGAAAAAAACGCACTGGTCGGAGTATGATATCGAGGAACATTTGGAGAACATCGCCGGTATACTCGAGAAGAAGAGCAAGGAACAGCTGATTCAATTTGAGCGGCAATTGCAGATTAATTTGCACAAACTATATACCGCCCAGATTGCCGAGTTGAGCATTATCTTAGAATGTAAATTTACAAAAGAAGGTGAAACAGTTATTTACGACGCTTCTCTTTCGGATGACGGTTTTATTTATTTTCGCTGCTGGCTTTTGTTAAAAGGAAAAGAATTTTTTGATGAAATAACCAAAGATATAAACATTTTTATAAACGGAAAGTACAGTTTTAATATTGGCGATACATGGGCTGAGGGCCTGCTCTATGTAACCGATAACGCTTATTCCGCCAATCACGAGAATAAAGATGAGAGCGAAATAAGGGATGCGGTTTATGAAATGGCGGATGTCATGAACTATGATTCGACCGAACGCGTAATGGAGCGCATGCCGCTGGGCGGCGCGGATTTACAAAAGGCTTATCCCGGTCTGGTTGCGGACATAGTCTCAATAAGGTAAACCGGAAAGATGTTTTGGGCTTTCTCAGAAAGTAAAGACGATGACGAGGCATTAATGCCGAGAATGAACTCATGGCACTGATCACTTTCGGCTACCCCAACGAAAAACCAAAGCAGAGCAGGAAAGAGCTTGATATGCTGATAATAGAAACATCTTCCTAAAAATCCGCACATCAAAATGTTTTGTCATTTCAAAATC
>JAITPE010000205.1 GCA_031289575.1 Spirochaetia bacterium
GAACGCGCGGCGTGGTCGGCTCAATCAATATCATAAAGGGGCCGCCAAAGTCAACCTATCTCAATCTTGCGACCGAGAGCGATCATCTGTTCAACAGCGTAACAAGCGTATCGCACGGCGCGGCTTTCGGAAATTTCTACTATATGCTTTCGGCCTCTTACGATAAAATGAACGGCTACACAGTATCAAAAAAATTAAACGGTAAGACGCGCGAAGACTGGCTGCTCAAACTTTCGCGCTATGATCTCTACGGCTTTGATCTTCACAGTGTTTATAACGCGGATACAATAACAGGCGCGCGCAGCTCCGCGCCATATTATCTCGACGACACCGGCACATGGGATCACACAAGCCACGAAAAGTACAAGACAAACGGCAAGGCCGGTTACCGTATAACAAAAAATCTTGAAGCCGGGCTTATTGCATTTTACAATAAAAGCAAAATGGAAAACAGCGTATACAATACCGATGAGTACAGCGTCTACCGCTACAATACTACTACGGAGGTACGCGAGTGGCATTCCCCCTATGGCTACTCATCGTACATACTGCGCAATGTATCAAGCCGCTGGCCCGTATACGATGACTACGCGCTCTCGCCTTATATCGATTATAAAAACAAAAACTTTGAGCTCAAGGCCAACGCGTATTTCTATGAGCAGTATAATAAATATGCCTCGTATATTGATCCGAAGGAAATAGAACCCAGTCAAGTTGTTGGCGAGGAGAACATGACCTGGTCGATCTGGACAAGCCGGACATACGGCTTTAACATATATCCGTCGTACAAGCTTAATAAAAACCACAAACTCTCCTTCGGAATCTCGTACTATGTCGGCACCCACATAGAAGAAAAACAGATGTACGACAGCAAAGCGATATTTGTGAAATCGTATTACGGCGCCGGCAAATATAAAGATATTACAATAGCCGCGCAATACCTCACTCTCGCCATTGAGGACGAGATACATTTAAGCCGCGATACCGAGCTTTCGATCGGCATATCCTATGACGCGCAAAAGCTCATGGACAACAAGAAAAAAGAAGACAAAACAGGCAGCACCAATATGATAGATCAACATACTGCCGTGACCGATGCCGTGCTTTGGGGAACTCAGGATTCGTTCAATCCTGTCATAGGCATAGTGAGTCAGCTAACCGAGAAGTGGAAGCTGCGCGGTTCCGCATCGTACAAGACGGCGTTTCCAACATTGCAGGCGTACCGCAGCACATGGTCGTTCTTTCAGGAAACCGCTGATCCAGGCAGCTATTACCAGAAACTCAAATCGGAAAAATCAATCAACGGAAATCTCGGCGCGGAGATTTCGTTTTTTGATAAACAATTTACGCTCGGCTGCGATTACTTTTTCAGCATGTACTTTGATAAAATGGTGCGCTACTACCAGACAAAGATTGATGACTATGTTTATCGCAACATGGACTTCTCCGCCCTGCACGGCGCCGAGACCACATTGAACTGGGCTCCTTATGATCTTTTTAATTTCGCCGATATTTCAATCGGCTTTACCCACACATATATCTACGCGAGAAATCTCACAAAGGTACACTACTCCACAATCAACCGCGGGAAGTATTTTGAAAAGCTGCCGGAGCACAAGTTTACATTGGACTTCAAGCTATACTTCAAAAGCGATACCAGCGTTTTTATATTCGGCTACTTCGAGTATAATCAAATTCAGTATGCCATGAGAAGCCGGCCCGAAAGCGACCCGGCTCAGCGCTACAAGTTTACCACGGATTGTTTCGCTCCTGTGAAGCTCAACAATCCGTTAATGCTCGACGCAAAAATTTCACAGAAATTTTTGTACCACTACGAGGTCTATCTGCTCTGCAAAAACATATTTGATGACTACCTGCCCGACCCGTTCAACCCGGGCCCGGGCCGCACGTTCTACCTTGGGCTAAAGGCGAACTATTGAGGTAATGGCGAAAAAAATTTCGCCGTTAAATTGAAATAACACCTATAGAGCTCAGCAGATATGATATGAATATGACCGCCATGCACAAAGGCGCGGCCCATTTGATTATGATGATGAACATTCTGCGGTGTTTCAAACTGCCGGCTTCGTCTATCGTTACCTGCGGCCCCACCCACCAGCCCGCAAACAGGCAGGTGAGAATGGCCGCAACCGGCATGAGCACAGTGTTGGACACAAAATCCATTATATCAAGAATCGACATACCCGCCGCGCTTATAAAACTCCACAGACCAAACCCCAGCGAGGGCGGAACGGCGATTACGGCAAAACAAGCTCCGGTAAAAACCACACATGTTTTCCTTTGCCATTTAAAATGATCACCAAAGATTGATACAACAGTCTCGTATAAAGAAATAGCGCTTGTAAAAGCGGCAAAGAAAACCAGCAAAAAAAACAGCGTCCCTACCGCGTCCGTAAACGGAAACGAGGCGAACACCTTGGGAAGCGTAATAAACATCAATCCGGGGCCGGCATTTATCGCGTCGGCCTCGCCGCCGCTGAAGGCAAAAACCGCGGGTATAATCATCAGCCCCGCCAAAAACGCAACCGCAGTATCAAAAAACTCAATATGCTTCACGCTCTTTTCGAGGTCATCCTCTTTGCGCAGGTATGAGCCGTATGTAATCATTATGCCCATAGCAAGAGACATGGAAAAGAACATCTGCCCCATTGCCGCCACAATGGTCTTCACTCCAAAGTTGTTGAAATTGGGAAGCAGATAATACTTGAGCCCGGCCATGGCTCCGGGAACAGTCAGCGAGTACACGGCTATGATGATGGATATAATTATAAGCGCGGGCATGAGATATTTGTTCAAGCGCTCGATTCCGTTTTGGATTCCCAGAAAAACAACCCAGCCGCAGAGAAATATAAAAATCCATGTCCAGATGAGCGGGCTCACAGAGCGCGTTATAAATCCGCTGAAAAAATCACCGGCCGCGGCCGCGCTCCCGTTTCCCGTAATAAAGACCGAAAGGTATTTTAAAATCCAGCCGCCTATAACGCTATAATAAGGCGTGATGATAATCGGAACAACAGACGCGAGAATTCCTATGAAGGCATATTTTTTGCCGAACTTTTTAAACGCGCCTATGGCCGAAAGCCCGGTCGCGCGCCCAAGCGCCACCTCGACGATCATGAGCGTAAACCCCAGTGTTGTAACAAGAACAATATAGGTAACGAGAAAGGCGCCGCCGCCGTATTTGGCAGCCAGATACGGAAAACGCCAAAGATTGCCGAGGCCTACCGCGCTTGCCGAGGCGGCAAGAACAAATCCTATGCGGCCGGAAAATTTACTTCTTAAATGCTTTAGGTTTCCTTCTGTCATAGGCGGCCAACATATATACTTCCTTAAAAAACCTAAAGGCTTAGCGGTTTTCTTTTGTCTACCTAACGGCGTTTCTTTTTGTACTTGATTACAACAATATCATCATCAGGAGGAAGAAAATCAAGAGGGTTAAGGGGGATATCGTTGAACCTGATTTCAAAGTGGAGATGCGGGCCTGTGGAGTTGCCGGTGCTTCCGGCCAAAGCTATAACCTGTCCTTTTTTTACATCTTCTCCGGGCTTGACCAGCATGGCTGAGTTATGGGAATAGCGCGTGTAAAAATTGTTATTGTGGGCTATTAATATGCTGTTTCCATGTCCGCCGGCATACGCGCAGGAAACAACCCTTCCGTCCATTGCCGCGACAACAGGCGTACCCTTCGCGGCCGGAATATCAATCCCGGCATGAAAATTTCTGTTTCTGTAGCCGAATGGGGAACTTATATGATCCGGGCTGTCGAGCGGCCAGATAAATTCGGTATCTTTGCTTTCTATTATTTTACGGACTACTCCGCTGTCTTCAAGCGCCTGAATGTACTTTTCGGAATACGGAACAAAGACGTAACCCTTCTTGGCAGAGCCGTAATTCAATTGGGCGATCTCGTTATCCGAAGCGCCTGAAAGCTGAATGATTTTGGATAAATTCGCTTCGGCATCGACCCATATTCCAAGGCGGCCTTTATACTGATGAATGTTGCGGTCGTCGATACTGACTCCTTCCTGAGCAAAAGCATCGGACGTAAAAAGTATCAAAGCGGAGAGAAACAGCAGAATATTTTTAGTCATTATGAAACCTCTTTTTCAAGGTATATATAAAAGCAGGAAGGAATCCTTAAGAGCCATTAATGAATAAAACTGCTGTTTTTGTCAACTTTTATTTAAAAAATAGGCTGATTTTTTGTCAGTAGTTTATTTTCAACCGCTCACTGTCCCTTTTTCGCGAGCACCACGGTGTCTTTTTCAACATCACCGGGATAAAGGCAAACCTTGATATCATCATTAACATTGTTTACCGGCGCCTTGAGCCCGCAGTAATCGGGCTGTATTGGAAGTTCGCGGCCGCCCCGGTCGACCATGCAAAAGAGTTTGATATTTGACGGACGGCCGAAACTCATCAGCGTTTCAAGCGCCGCCTTTACGCTTCGGCCGGTGAAGATAACATCATCGACAAGAAGAATAGACATCTTTGTAATATTAAAGTCTATGCGCGTTTCTTTAAGCGCCGGGAGCATTCCCCTTGTGGCAAGATCGTCGCGGTAAAAAGTAATATCAATAATTCCATGCTTTACGCTCCGGCCTGTGCGTTCCTCGATAACCGAGCGCAGGCGGGACGCGAGTTCGACGCCGCCGCCCTGGATTCCCACAATGGCAAAACGTTCAATATCATCAATATCGCTTATTATTTCCGAAGCCGCCGACAAAATAATTGAGCTTATTTCTATGTTGTTTAAAAGCTGTTCGGATGTTTCCATCAAACTACCTCGCTATAATAATCTTGAAGAGCCTTCACCGATATGTTCTTTCTGTTCTTTACTGTGAGCATTCCGTTTATGGCCGCCCTCGCCGCCTGTATGGTTGTCATAATGGGGACATGGTAGCGCACCGCGGCCTGGCGTATTGAATACGCGTCGTCCTTGGCGGCCTTGCCTGCCGGAGTATTTATGATGAGATTGATCTCTTCGTTCTTAATCATATCCACAACATTCGGCCGTCCCTCGTTTACCTTAAATACACGCTCGCACGGAATTCCGTGCTCGTTGTAAAAGGCCGATGTCCCCTCTGTGCCTATGAGCCGAAAGCCGCTCTCGTACAAGCGGCGCACCTCGCCGAGGAGTTCATCTTTTGAGCGCTTGTTGATGCTCAAGAATACACAGCCTTCGAGCGGAAGCCTGTCGCCGGCTGCGAGCTCGGCCTTGTAAAAGGACTCGCCGAAATCGTGCGAGATACCCATGACTTCACCTGTTGACTTCATCTCCGGCGAGAGCAGCGTATCAACTCCGGGAAATTTATTGAACGGAAGAACCGCTTCCTTGACGCTGATGTACGTAAACTTTTTAGCCTTATCCAGCCCAAGCTCGCTCAGTTTTTTGCCCAGCATAACCCGTACCGCGTTTTTCGCCAGCGGCACGTTCGTTGTTTTGGAGACAAACGGAACCGTTCTCGACGCCCTCGGGTTCACCTCAAGTATGTAGAGCTTATCTTCTTTTATGGCGTACTGAACATTGAGCAGGCCCACCACATTGAGTTCAAGCGCGAGCGCCTTTGTGGCTTGCGCTATGTTCTCGAGCATTTCGGATGAGATTGATATCGGTGGGATGATACATGCAGAATCACCCGAATGCACGCCGGCCTCCTCAACGTGTTCCATGACGGCCCCGACATATATCTCTTCGCCATCGCTTATGGCGTCAACATCAAGCTCAACGGCATCCTCCAGAAAATCATCCACAAGTATCGGATGTTCCGGCGATAACTCCACCGCTGTTTTTATGTAACTGATGAGGCTCTTCTCATCGTATATGATAGCCATCGCCCTGCCGCCAAGTACATACGACGGGCGCACAAGTACCGGATAGCCAATATCGCCGGCAACATTGAGCGCGTCTTCTTGTGTAAACGCTATGCCGTTCTCGGGCTGATTCAGCTTGAGCTTGCGGACAACATCGGCAAAGCGCTCACGGTCTTCGGCCCGGTCTATGGAATCAGGAGATGTTCCGAGTATTTTAACGCCGTTCTCCTCAAGTACTTTGGCAAGCCTAAGCGGGGTTTGTCCGCCGAACTGGACTATCACGCCCTCGGGGTTTTCCTTTTCGTATATATCAAGAATATTCTCAAGCGTCAGCGGCTCGAAATACAAGCGGTCCGATGTGTCGTAATCTGTGGAAACGGTTTCCGGATTCGAGTTTACCATAATTGATTCGATTCCCTCATCCCGAAGCGCGAAAGACGCGTGGCAGCAGCAGTAATCGAATTCGATTCCCTGCCCTATCCGGTTTGGGCCGCCGCCGAGAATCATCACCTTTTTACGGGACGAGGGAACGGCTTCATCATCCTCATCATAAGCCGAGTAATAATACGGCGTGTAGGCCTCGAACTCACCGGCGCATGTGTCGACAAGGCGGAAGCCGGGAAATATTTTGTTGTCGATACGGAACTGCCGCACGGACTGTTCCCTCTCCTTGAGTTTGAGCGAGTATTTGCGCTTAAACGTGGAGCCCTTGCGGTGCAGTTCATTGAGTTCGCTCTTTGCCGAGATGTACCCTATTTGCCTGTCCGAGAAGCCGAGTTCCTTCATGCGCAGCACGTTCTCCGCGGTGAGTCCCTTTTCGGCGTATTCGGCTGTGAAGCCGCGCTCCTCATCAAATATCTCATACAACTGATTGAGAAACCAGCGGTCAATGCCTGTAAGGCGGTGAATTTTTTCGATATCCCACCCAAGCGAAAAAGCGGCCTTTATATAAAATACGCGGTGTTCCCTTGCCGTTACAAGCTCCGATTCCACAACGGTAGAGACATGATCCTCCGGAAGATCCTCTATCATTTCATCAATTTTAAGATTGCCGTCCGAGCCGAATCCGTAACGGTCGATCTCCAGCGAGCGCAATGCCTTTTGGAAAGACTCCTTGAAGGTACGGCCTATAGCCATGGCCTCTCCCACAGACTTCATCTGCGTGCCGAGCGCGGTATCCGCGCCGTCAAACTTTTCGAATGCCCACCTGGGGGCCTTAACCACAACATAGTCTATTGTCGGCTCAAATGAAGCCGGCGTTTCCTTTGTAATATCGTTGGGAATCTCATCAAGCGTAAGCCCCACTGCTAATTTAGCGGCAATCTTGGCAATGGGAAAGCCTGTAGCCTTTGAGGCCAAGGCCGAACTGCGGCTGACTCGCGGGTTCATCTCAATGACCATGACGCGTCCGTCATTTGGATTTATGGCAAACTGTATATTGGAGCCTCCGGTGTCGACTCCTATTTCGCGTATGATGGCGATCGCCATATCCCGCAGATTCTGGTACTCCTTGTCCGAAAGAGTCTGCTGCGGAGCAACGGTTATTGAATCGCCGGTATGCACTCCCATCGGGTCAAAATTTTCGATGGAACAGATGATGACGACGTTATCCCTCGTGTCGCGCATAACCTCAAGCTCAAACTCCTTCCAGCCTATAACGGACTCCTCAAGAAGAACCTGATGTATAGGCGACTCATCCATCCCTTTGCGTACAAGTTCAACAAAATCCTCTTTGTTATAAACTATGTTGCCGCCCGTTCCCCCAAGTGTAAAGGCAGGCCTTATTATAATCGGCAGCTTAATGCGCTCCATAACAGCTATGGCCTCATCAATAGAAGAAGCAAGCCCAGATTCCGGTACAGCCATGCCTATGCTTATCATGGCCTTCTTGAAGAGTTCCCTGTCCTCGGCCTTTCTTATGGAATCAATATTGGCCCCGATGAGTTTAACGCCGAACTTGTCGAAGACTCCCTTGTCGGCAAGCTCAAGGGTAACATTGAGCGCGGTCTGCCCGCCTACCGTAGGGAGCAGGGCGTCGGGTCTTTCGATTTCAATAATTTTTTCAATAATGTCAACGGTTATGGGTTCAATATAGGTTTTATCGGCGAGGTCGGGGTCGGTCATTATGGTAGCGGGATTGGAGTTAATCAGTATAACGGTGTAACCCTCCTCTTTCAGGGATTTGCAGGCTTGCGAACCCGAATAGTCAAATTCACACGCCTGCCCTATAACTATAGGGCCCGAACCGATGAGCAGGATTTTTTTTATGTCGGTATTTTTGGGCATCTTTTCCTCTTTTAAAATCAGCCTATCTTAAGCGTTTTCAGAGGACTATTTTGTCAATAAAATAAAACATGCAAAACCCTGCCAAAGCGGCAAAAGTAGAAAAAACCTAAAACGGCGGCTTCGCCTTGTTTGTCTTATATCATCAATTAAGTATACACGACTGTTAATATAAAGGCGGCCGTAAGGC
>JAITPE010000244.1 GCA_031289575.1 Spirochaetia bacterium
CCCATGCTGCCGTCGGGAGTACGGGTTCCCTCCGGAAAAATGAAAAGGCTCTTGCCCTGCCTCAGAAGATCGGCATTGGCCTTGAGCACATCAACGCTGTTTGTGTCGTCAAGAGAAAGAACGGGAAATACCGGAAACAGAAAACGCAAAAAGGCAAATTTCTTTTTCCCGGTAACATAAACGTTCCTGCGGAATTTTCCGGGAATACAGAATGATATCCATATCATATCGAGAAATGACTGATGATTCGCTACAAAAACCGCGTTATCTTCCTCAAGGCGTTCCCTGTCATGTATCTTCACATGCCACAGCCTTCTGGATAAAAATCCTACAATGCCGAAAAAAATATAATACAGAGGATTGTAAAAACGCCGGGGTTTTCTCTTGTACGGGCCGCTCAAAATTTTCTCATCAAGCGACGCGCCCTTGCTCGATTCTATCGACGCGATGTATGCCGTTATCTCGGCAAGGTTCTGCTTCTTCCATATTTCTTTTATATCAACATCAATCTCAAATTTTTCTTCAAGAGCTGTTATAAACTCAATCATTCCCAGAGAGTCAACGCTGAAATCATTGAGCGACTGATTCGCGTACAGCATATCCTCATTGAAGTATACGCGGAAAAATCCGGCGACCTCCTCCTCGCGCAAACTTGCTCCTATCAAAATATCTCTGAGAACGGCGCTGTCCGATTCGCTTGTCTGATAGCTGCCATCGGCGAGAAGTTTTTTTATTTCACCGTAAAGGAGCTTGCGCGTGGAATTTTTCGGAAGCTCGTCCAATGAAATGGCAAAGTGATGAATTCTTCTGTACTCCGGAAGCCCCTTGTTGAGAATTTCCATCTGGGCCTTCATCTTTGAATAGAGCTTACGGCTCTTTGACACAGGATTTATAACAGCGTACACCTGCGTGACGCCCTGAACCTGCATATCAAAAACAGCGATCTCCGATATCATATCAGACTGCTTAAAATAAAATTCAAGTTCCTCCGGATAAACATTCTTTCCTGAATCAAGAACTATAACATTCTTGACGCGCCCTGTTATAGAGAGATTGCCTTTTTTATCTACACGCCCAAGATCTCCTGTGTTAAAAAATCCCTCGGAGTCAAAGACCTCGGCGTTGGCCTGCGGATTATTGTAATAGCCCTTCATTACAGCGTGTCCCCGCAGCCATACCTCTCCTATGCCGTCCGTGTTGATATTTCTGATCGCAACCTTGTTGCCCCAAATGGGCTTGCCGACATTGCCGGCCGTCGCGGTTTTGTAATACGGGATGGAGATAGGCCCTGTTGTTTCAGAGAGGCCGTAGCCCTCAATGAAGTTGAATCCCATATTCTTAAAGTATATAAAGTACTCGGTCTTGAGCGGCGCTCCGCCGCTTATAAAGAAACGGTGAGACATGCCGAAGGCCGCGTGAACCGGCGTGAATATTTTTTTTACAAGAAAGCCGAGCCCAAGCCTGCGCAGGATCGGCGCGTTTTTTACAAAGAACATGAAGATATAGTACTTAAGGCTGCCGGGCCCGGTTTTTGCCACAAGCGCCTTGAAAAAGAGCTCCCACATAATAGGCGCGGCCGGGAAAATAGTTATTGGATATTCTCCAAGCGCCTTCATGATGTCGGGCCCCTTGAGTGAATTGAGCATCACTATTGAGCCGCCGCTTACAAAGGGCGCCCAAAAGCTCGCCTCGAGCGCGTACACATGAAAAAGCGGAAGCAGCGCCAGAGAAACGTCGCTTGGCGTAAACTCCTCAAAATCAGAGCACACAATAGCGATATGCAGAATATTCATGTGGGTCAGGCTTACCATTTTCGGCGTGCCTGTTGTGCCCGATGTAAAAAGAAGCACCGCTATATCATCATGAGATGAAACAACCGGTTTAAAATTTTCCGCGCCGGCATAGCATTCTTCGGAATCTATATCAAAGACAGGGACAGTGTTGACCAATTTTTTAAAAGCGCCCGACATAAATATAGCCTTCGCAGAGGCGGCCTTGAGCATTCCCTTAAGCTGTCCCTCCTGCAGGCTGACATCAAGCGGAAGCACGACAGCCCCTATCGCGGATATCGCGATAAAAGTCGCGCACCATTCCGGAGAGTTTACGGACATAATGCCTATGAAATCGCCCTTGCCGAAGCCGTTCTGCTGCAAAAAGGCGGCGCGGCGCTTAATTCTTTCCAAAAATTCGCCATAATGGAGCGTTCTGCCTTCAAAGCGCATCAGCACATTGTCACTATAGCGCCCGCAAAAGTCCAAAGAAGCCGAATATAAATCTTTTTCGTATCTGGATGTATCCATGAGTACCTCATTTAATAAAAATATGCACAAAAATACACATATATATGACAATTCTGTTACATAGCAGGTTGCAAAAAAGTTGTTTATAGTGCAAGCAAAAAAGCTTGATATTTCACAGTGTTTTATTACATATAACCTATCTTTTGAATCAATATAAGTAAAGGCAAAAATTATTTTTATATGCGGAAAGATATGCCTCCGAATCAGTATGCAGAAAATAAAGGAGATTACCCCATGAAAAAAACAATTATCGCGCTCATTTTTTTCTTTTCGACAATACAGTTCTCGTATGCCGGGTCTGCCGCCGCGGATTTGGAATACGCAAAAACCTTAAAGCTCCTGTTTTCTGTCTCCGGAACTCAGGAAGTCTACGCGACGGCCATAAAACAGTTGATTGAGGCTCTTAGGGAACAGCATCCCGAAATGAGCGCCGAACTGTGGGCCGGCATAGAAAAGGAGTTCTTTGATATTTCCTTAACCGATTTGGTTGATATGCTCATTCCTGCTTACCAAAAATATTTTACAATCAACTACTTGAAGGAAATAATAAAGTTCTACAATACGCCTGTAGGCCGCAAGTACGCGCAGAACCTTC
>JAITPE010000266.1 GCA_031289575.1 Spirochaetia bacterium
TCCTCTCTGATTATGTCGATGGCGTCGTCGTATGTGATTATGCCCATGAGCCGTTCCATGGCGTCAACAATCGGAATGGCCAAGAGGTCGTACTCCTCAATGAGTTTCGCGGCATGCTCGCGGTCATCTTCCGTAAAGGCGTATATGACCTCCCGTTTCATTATATTGCGTATATGCTGCCTTGGTTTGGCGAGAATAAGTTTTTCGAGAGAAACAAATCCTATCAGCTTGCCAAAATTATCAATCACATATATATAGTAAACTGTTTCGCGGGACGGGGCCTCCTTGCGCACCTTTCTGATTGCGTGTTCAACCGTATCGTTTTCGTTGAGAGTGGCGTGGTCTGTAGTCATAATACTGCCTGCCGTTTGTTCATGGTACGATGTCAGATTTATAATATCGGCCCGCTCGCCTATAGGCAAACGCAGAAGCAGCCGGTCGGCTACGTCCTTGTCCAAGTGGAGAAAAAGCTCGGCGCGGCTGTCCGGAGAGAGCTCCTTTAGGAGCTCTGTTATGTGCGTACGCATGCTGCCAGAAACCAACTCGGCCTGAACATCTATCTCAAAATATTTAAATATGTCGACCCTTGTGTAAATATCGGTAAGGCCGAGGATCATCCATATTTCAGTTGGATTGAGCAGGCATATGTATTCGGCTATTTCTTTCGGGTGGCTTTCTTCCAAAAATGATTTTAAAATATTAAATTTTTTCTTTTTTACAAGTTCGCGCAATTCAGGTACGAGAAATGGATTTTTCATGCCATGCCTCCGGATATAATCCGCAAGTATTGTGCCGCTTTATAATGTGTCAAGGTTTTTTAAATTTAACATTTTTGAAACAAAACCGCGCTAAATATTCTTTACAAAAATGTGCTTTTTTAAGTTTCTTTTTTATATGTTAAATTATTAATATGGAGTGAGTTATGAATACCGGTGACACATGTTTTATTATTATCTGCGCGGCCTTTGTTTTTATTATGACGCCGGGCCTCGCGCTGTTTTACGGCGGACTGGGACGCCGTAAAAATATGGTAAACAATATGATGAATTCCGCTTTCGTCATGGGGCTCGGCATTGTTTTGTATGTGCTGGCAGGCTATTCGCTTTCTTTTGGAGATAACGGAGGAAGCTTTATAGGTTCGTTTGAAAATTTGGGCTTGCGCGGCATAAACAAGAACAGCGTTTACGGCGATAACATTCCTGTTTTCGCATTCGCCGCTTTTCAAATGATGTTCGCGCTCATAACTCCGGCGATCATAACAGGCTCGGTCTCCGGAAGAATGAAATTTAAGGCTCTGTTTATTTTCATAATATTTTGGTCAATCTTGGTTTACTATCCGCTGGCGCACATGGTGTGGGGCGGCGGCCTTATTGGCGGAAAAATAGGCGCTCTTGATTTTGCTGGGGGCGATGTGGTTCATATAAGTTCCGGAACCACCGGCCTTATTCTCGCTGTGCTGCTCGGCAAAAGACAGGGCTATGCTCAGACATCGTACCGCACTCACAATCTGCCGTTTATACTGCTGGGTACCGGGCTCCTTTGGTTCGGCTGGTTCGGCTTTAACGCGGGGAGCGCCCTTGCCGCGAACGGGCTCGCTGCCCACGCCTTTATGACAACGGCGGTGTCCGCGGCCGCGGCCATGCTGGTCTGGATGCTCATTGACGTTACAAAGCAGGGAAAGCCTACTCTCATTGGGGCCTGCACCGGTGTTGTCGCCGGCTTGGTCGGCGTCACACCGGCCGCAGGTTTTGTTCCTGTGTGGGCCGCCTTGATTATAGGCTTAACAGTGAGTCCGGTTTGTTATTTCGGCATCATCTTCATAAAGAAAAAACTGAAGGTGGATGACGCGCTGGATGCTTTCGGATGTCACGGCATAGGCGGAATCTGGGGAGGAATCATGACCGGAGTTTTTGCCGATCCGGCGATTAACGGCGGGAGCGGAGGCTTGATGTTCGGGCTGTCCGGACAGTTCTTCGCGCAGATAATCGGCATATTGCTGACTCTCTTGATTGTAATTGCCGGTACTTTTATATGTGCCGGAATAACGCGCGTATTTACCCCTCTCAGAGTTGAGAAAAAAGAAGAGCTTGTTGGTTTGGATATATCGGAACACGGCGAAAGCGCATATCCGGCATTCACTGGATTGGATTAATTTAATATAGGGAGAAGGAAACGAACATGATAAAAATTGAAGCTATTGTGCGCGAAGACAAATTTGAGGATGTCAAGGAGGCGCTTAACAAAATAGAGGTAAACGGCATAACCGTTTATCAGGTCATGGGCTGCGGAAAACAAAAGGGGCATATTGAGCTTGTGCGCGGCACCGAGGTGGATATTACAATGCTGCCCAAAATTAAATTCGAGATTGTGGTTTCTTCCGAGGAGTGGGAGGAAAAAACCATAAAGGCTATTCAGGAAGCGGCATATACCGGAAGTCCCGGCGACGGCAAAATATTTTGCTACGATATGCGAAGCGTAATGCGAATACGCACAAAGGAAACAGGCACAGCCGCGATAAACTGACGGCATATCCGGCGCTTTTTACTTGGGGAAAAGCGCCGGATATACATTCCACAACCCGGCCGCCTCGCCGCAGGCGGAAAAACCTTTTATTTTTTGTAACAAACGAGTATTCCCATATACAATATAGGGGTATGGTATATTTTACCGACAAACCAACCACAAGGAGAAAACGATGAAAAGACTCGCACTTATTCTCACGGCATCCGCCATGCTCACAAGCCTTGCGTTGTTTGCGGACAACACGCCTTTGAAAGAGGGCAAAAACACGGCGATAAACGCCCAGTACTCTTTTACCTATGAGTTTCCGGAAAAACCTAAGCTGGGCACCTATGTACTCAGGGTTAATGTTTTCAAGGGCAAAGAAAAAGTCAAGGATCTCATTGTTCTCGCGAGCTACGATATGCCTTCAATGCGCGGGCATCACGGTTCGGGCAAGCCGGCGCCGATGCAGCTCAACAAACAGAACGACTACCTGATGCCGGTCAATTTTGTTATGCGCGGCAAATGGGAGGTTGTTCTCTCATTTCAGCAAAACGGCAAAGAGCTTTATAACGGAATATTTTTAGTGGAGATATAGGCACATGAAATATTTTCCGGCTCTGCTTTTGCTTCTTTTAACCGCGCTTGGCGCGCAGGCATCCGACAGCCTGCTTTACATCGAAGCACAGGGTGTCGGCGGCTACAGCCGTTCCGATATGGATAAGGAATATGTGTACCGCTCGGGCAACGCGGATGATGTAATGCAGCTTAACTCAGTGGGTTTTGATTTCATCAAAAAATTTTCGTCCGAGACGGGCGATTTCGGAGCGGCCGCCGTGCAGGGGCGCCTTGCGTATAATGAAGACAAAGACAAGGCCGAGTTTCAGTTGTACAACGCCTATTTGAAAGCAAAAACTTCCATAGTCGATATATGGGCGGGCCACGATCGCACGGCCTTCGGGCTGGCATCGTTTTGGGACACTCACGGTGATTTGCTGCAGCCCCTGCCCATGTACGGCTTTGGTTTTGACAGGGACTGGGGAGCAGGCCTTTCCAAAGATACCGAACACGGCGATATTAAAATGGCGCTGACTACCGGAACGGGCATGGGCATAAAGGCAAAGGGTAACTGGCTTTTAACTTCAAGGGCATCGTACGGAGTTCTCAGCTATGATAATTACAATATCGGATTATCGGGCATGGCAGGCAAGAAGCCCGACGTCATGGGGTACGAAATTATGGACAAGCTCAAGGAAACGCTCATAGGCGCACTTGACGCGTCGTTCAACCACAGCAGGTTTGAGCACAAGGCCGAGATCAATATCGGCAAAAAAAACAAGAAGAACGCTTTCGCGGGATTCTACCGCATGGGAATTAATTTTCTGGAAGAAAACCGCCTTAAGCTTGAGGGCCAGTATGTGTACACCGAAGAGGAAGATGTAAAGGACTACGCGGCAGGCGGCGGAATCACGTTTAAATTCAACTCATGGCTTACGGGAAGGATCATGTATGAATGGCAGCACGATATGAACGAGCGAAGAATAATCGCTCAATTGTATCTCTATTATTTTGCACTGTAAAAAAAGGAAGAAGGGAAAAGGAAGAAAGGAAAATGAAAAAAACACGGCTATTATTGATTCTATTTTTGGCTTCGGCGCTCTTATGCGTATTCGCGGATAATGTTTTTGCCGCGGTAGGCTGCGATTTAAACGATCCGGACCGTGATGTAAAAAGGCTGTTTCCGGTCTCTACCGGGTACAAAACAGAGTATCTTTCTATTGATAAACTCGGCGGGCAGAGCCTGCTCAAAGAGGTTGAGACGCGCCTTGGCGATAATTTTCAGGGGCTCTATGAAACAATAGATGTGCCATATACCGTGTATACGATATACAAGGGAAAGGAGACCATTGGGTACATTCACGGCATCAACCAGAAGGGGACGTACGGCGGACTGCAGGTTTTTCTTGGCTACGACACAAGGGGAAATATCACAAACTTTTACTATCAGAAGCTCACATCGAAAGCGTCTGATATGAGATCTTCCGGCTTTGCCAAACAGTTTGTAGGATTGTCGCTGTCTGATTTTAAAGACTATGACCCAAAAACAGGCAAGTCCGGCAATCAAAGGGTGACGGCCATAAAAAATCCCAACACCGAGAGCGCCGCCGATTTTAACTCTACGCTCCGCGCTGTTAAGAAGAACCTTATTCTTATGGACATTTTTGTATTCAATAAAAAGGAGGCCGGCAAATGAATATCTTTCAGGTGTCGTATAAAAATCTGCTCAGGAGAAGGCTCAGGACGATGTTTACCATTATAGGCATAATGCTGTCGGCATGGGTTCTGGTGACGCTTCTCGGCTTCAACAAGGGATACGAAAATTCTCTTAACGAAAATATCGAAAACATGGGCTTTCAGGTAGTCCTTACCGCAAAGGGCTGCCCCTACGAGGCCGCGACCTTGATGCTCAAGGGCGGAACAGGGCTGCGCTACATGCCCGAGAATATGGTTAAGGACGTAGCGGGCAAACCGGAGATAGCTAACGCGGCCCCGATGCTTATGCACGCTGTGTTCGACCCGAACAAAGGTGAAAGCGGAGGGACAACGGTTTTTCTCGGGGTTGATCCAAATACCTACCCGTCAATGAAGCCATATCTAAAGTTTAATAATGAGAAAGGCGCATGGTTTTCCGACAAAGCGAAAGAGGTGGTGCTCGGCTTTGAGGCCGCGGAGCTTGAGCAGCGCGAGGTCGGCGATTTAATGATGCTGCCGGGCTCCGAGGATGAATACACTGTTACCGGAGTTCTGTCGCGTACCGGCACACAGGATGACGGCATGATTTTTCTGCCGCTCAAAACGGCGCAGAGCGCCTTTAAAAAAGAGGGCGAGCTTACGATGCTCGGCATGAGGCTTAATCAGGATGTTGACGCAAGCGCCTTTGAAGAGGAACTCTACAAGCTTCCCGATGTGCAGGTTGTATCAATGGCGCAGGTGAAAAATACCATCATGAGCCTTGTCTCAAGCGCGAAGGTTATTGTTCTGTCCATCGCCTTCATCGCGTTCCTCATAGCCATGTTCGGCGTTCTCAACACAGTGCTGATGTCGGTATTCGAGAGATACCAGGAGATAGGCATTCTAAAAAGCATGGGGGCGCTTCCAAAGGATATATTCAAGATGATTCTCATAGAGACAACCCTTCTCTGTTCAATAGGAGGCGTTCTGGGCATTCTGTTCTCCTTCCTGTTTTCGGGAATATCAGAGATGGCGATCCGTTACTTTCTGCCTTTTGCTCCGCAGGGCGCTTTGATAGCCATTGACACAAAAACCGTTATTTTTTCTTTCATCTCAATAACGGCAATCGGAATCATCGGCGGAGTTTATCCGTCTCTGAGAGCGGCAAACATACGTCCGCTTGACAGCATAAGGAGCGAGTAATGGAATTAATACAGGCAAATAATATAACAAAGATATACACGCGCGGTTCGGAAAAAATACATGCTTTGAACAACGCGTCTTTCTCTGTAAACAAGGGAGACATAGTCTGTGTTATAGGCCAGTCGGGTTCGGGCAAAACTACTCTTGTTAATGTTCTCGGCTGCCTTGACAATCCGAGTTCCGGAAGCCTGACCATAGACGGGAAGGAGGTCTTTAAAACAGGGCTGTCACTTTCCGAATCCGAGTTAACCCATGTAAGGCGCCGTTTTTTTGGATATGTGTTTCAAAAATTTTTCCTTATACCAACGCTTACGGTTAAAGAGAACATTCTTCTTCCGGCTGTTTTCCAAAAAAAGTACAAGGCCAACGAAGAGAATCTGGATCCAATTATGGAGATGCTTGATATAGCCAAACGCAAGGAGCATTTGCCATCGCAGCTATCGGGCGGAGAAATGCAGCGCGTAGCCATAGCGCGCGCCCTTATAAACAACCCGTCGGTTCTTATTGCCGATGAGCCCACAGGAAACCTTGACAGCAAGCGTTCGGGCGAAATCAAGGATCTGATTGTGAATCTCAATAAGGAGCATGGAATTACGGTTATCTTGGTTACACATAATACGGATTTGGCAAAAATAGGAAACAGGACTTTGGAACTCACCGACGGCGTACTCAGGCAGTAAGGGCTTTCTTTACCGCATGTACGGCTTGAGCGCTTCCGGAATTTCAATGCCGCCGCCGGCAGTCTGGTAGTTTTCCATAACCGCCGCCAGAGTCCGGCCCGCGGCAAGTCCGGAACCGTTTAGTGTGTGCAAAAATTCCGGCTTGCCGCCCTTTTTCCTGTAACGGATTCGGGCGCGCCTTGCCTGGTAATCCAAAAAATTTGAACACGACGAGATCTCGATGTAGCGGTTAAGGCCGGGCATCCATACTTCCAGATCATAAGTCTTGGAAGATGAGGCTGATGTATCACCGCTGCAAAGCAGTTTTACCTTATAGTGTAAATTAAGCCGCTTGAGAACTTCCTCCGCGTCGGCCGTGAGCTTTTCATGCTCATCGGCCGATCTTTCGGGTTCAGTGAACTTTACAAGTTCAACCTTTTGAAACTGGTGAACCCTGATGAGCCCGCGCGTATCCTTTCCGGCGGCGCCGGCCTCACGCCTAAAGCACGATGACTGCATTGTAAGACAAACCGGCAGCATGTCCGCGTCGAGAATCTCGTCGCGAAAAAGATTAGTAAGCGTAACTTCTGCGGTCGGAATGAGAGAAAGCCCGTCTTTCTCCATTCTGTAGTACTCGTCTTTAAATTTAGGGTACTGGCCTGTTCCTGTCATGCTGTCGTCGTTTACAATGAACGGACCAAAAGTTTCGGAATAGCCGTGCTCCTTGGTGTGCAGGTCGAGCATAAAATTTATGATTGCTCTTTCAAGCTTGGCCGCCAGATCCCTGTAAACATAGAAACGGGCTCCGGCAAGTTTAACGCCTCTTTCGAAATCCAATATTCCGAGCTCGGTTCCAAGATCATAGTGAGCCTTGGGCTCAAAGCTGAACTTTCTTTTTTCGCCCCATTCTCTCACCAGAATATTTCCGCTGTCGTCGCGTCCCTCGGGCACAGAGGGGTCGAGCAGATTTGGAACAGCAAGATGCATATATGTAAAACTTTCGTTCAATGACTGCAATTTTTCATCAATGGATTTGATTTCGTCTGATATGCCCTGCACCCCTTCCATGGCCGCGGAGACATCAGCCCCATTTGCTTTTTTAAGGCCTATCTCCTTCGAGGCCTTGTTGCGTTTTTCACGAAGTTCATCGGCAGAGAGAATCAGCCTTCTGCGCTCATCGTCAATACGCGCAAGCTCATCAATATCAAGCGCGTCTTCCATGTGGCGCGCCTTGAGAAGTCTGCGTACGGATTCAATATCATCGCGTATTATCTTAGGGTCAATCATGTGCATGCTCCTGTAAAAGCAAAACGGCCGTGTATGAATTAAAAAAGCCTGAATTAATTCAGGCTGATGTTTTTTGGTCAGGGACGGAATCGAACCGCCGACACGGGGATTTTCAGTCCCCTGCTCTACCGACTGAGCTACCTGACCTCCTTAGTTGGAAACGGAACATATCTAATTCACAGCGCAAATATGTCAACGAAAAATTTTGTAAAAGATTCAGCTCTCAAATATTTTCATGTTGGCGAAAAAGTCATATATTCTGCTGCCGATACCGGCAATTCTTTTGTTGACTCCGCTTATAAATTCTACACCGGCATTGTATGTGGTATGTATCAGTGAATATATTTTCTCTTTTATTCCGCCCGTTCTTGAGGCCTCATAGGGCAAGGGAGGGATAAAATTTTCGATATTGGCTTCCGCGCGGTGTTCATTTTCGATGTGTACGATGTTTTCATTATTTATGTTATTTATGCTATTTATATTATTTCCGCTATTATAGATAGACGCGCTCTCCAAGGGCCGCACATCATCTTCCGCGGCGCCGTAAAGAGACAGGCCGCCGCTCGGGTATGTGTACAGAATGTCCGCGGGCACTTCAACGAGACGGGCATTCGCAGGCGCGTCAGGTATCTTTTTGCCTTCGGCGTTCGATGCTGCAAGTACGCCAT
>JAITPE010000083.1 GCA_031289575.1 Spirochaetia bacterium
AGCGCTTCTGTTAGCGATATTAAAGATGAGGTCTTCAATGCAATTTATGATGATATGTATCAAATTACAAAGGCAAAATCCTTGAATAATGCATTGCTTATGGCTAACAAAGTCTTCAAGAGCAAAGCCCGTTCGTAATTGATAGCTCCGGCACAGGCAGGCGAACATGTGTTCCCCTCCTGTGGAGGGGTGGCCGCGAAGCTGATGCGCTCAACCAAACCGACGGTCTCCTCCATTCGCAATCGCACGCATAAAAATTATAACGAAATTCACATCCATCTTTCTATTTTTCAGTTTGCTTTCCTGATACTTTCAAAAAAATCAAATACAGCTTGTAATTCGCTGCCCCAGTAGGCGAAGTCATGCCCCTGCGTGGAAGCTTGATGAAAGACAATTTTTATGTCCGGATATTTTTCTGAAAGCAGCTTGTAAAAGTCAAGGCTTTGGCTGAAAGGCACAACATGATCTTTGCCGCCGTGGCCTATGTAGAGCGGCATGCTCCACTTTCCTTCTTTGGCCGATTCAAACGGAGTGTCTGTTGAGCGCCGGCGCTCGCGGAAAGCGGAAAAGTTTCCGTACAGGGCTGCCATGAGATTATCATTGGGCATGGCGAGCTGGTTGAAGTCGCCCGAGAGGGCAGCCCCGGCCTTGAAGAGGCCGGGGTTCTGCAGGCTGACAAGCGCGACTCCTCTTCCTCCGGTCGAAAGTCCCATGACGCAGTTGAGGCCGTTATCAGCGAATATGCCGTGATTTTTCCTCATGTACGGAATGAGCGCGTCGCGTACCCACGCGCCTCCCGGTATGGGCGACCACTTCAAGCGTGTTTCCGGAAAATATACGGATTCGTAGCAGCTTGTATTCATTTCCGGAAAAATGCAGCGGTAGGCATACTTGTCGGCGAATGAAAGCAGCTCCGTTTCCTTGTGCCAGCGGGTTCGGGAAAACTTCCAGCCCGGGAGGACAAGGATGTCGCCGTTGATTTTTTTCGCGGATGGAATGTATATATCAACGAGTATCTCGGAGGATGAAGCCGGAACCTTTACTGTTGAAAGAACGCCCGTTGGTTTATATGCGTGTGATGACTCAGGCATGAGCAGAAGCGCGGGCAGAAGCAAAAATTCAGGGAGCACGGTTTTCATTTATGTTTGCCCTTTATTTCATTGAACTTTTTTTGGAACGCCATGAGATCGGCCGGGCCGTCGATGTCGTTTTCCCAGTGCGAAGCGTTTTTCTTTACATGGAAGATCATCCCGCCGTAATTGCTTAAATCAATCTTGTACAGGTATTCTATGATTTCTATAACTGTGTCGTGGTAAGGGATCGTGTCTATGCGGCGGTTTTTTATCTGCATTATAAGATTAAATTTTTTAGCCTTCCAAAGGTGGTACATAATGTGTGAGAACGAGCTTGGGGTTAATGCTTTTCTAATATTATATAAAAAATTCAGCGGTTTATGCTCAATGATGTCATCTAACGAAGGATGTTTAAGAAATGTTCCCGCGTTGCCTACCCGCGCCTGAAAGTCCTTGAACCCGACAAAGTGTTTTAGTTTGCCTTTGTTTTTGCCGTATTTTATGCGCCTGATCCTGTGTTCAAGCCAATTGTCCGTCAGATCGGTTGATTCCACAATGTTGTATATATTATGAATGAGAACCCCTCGGTGATCGCGTTCCTTGCCGAGTATTTTTCCAAATTCATCGTATATGTACTCAACATCTTCGGATGTGACACGGGGCGTATCGCCGAAAAAAACATCGACCCGCTGCCCGTACTCAATCAATCCGTATATGTCTTTCCAGTGTCCGGCAACCGAATCGGTCATTTGCCTCAGCACAAGATTATCGTATTTTGAAATATCCATAGCGCTGCTCAGGCTTTTAATATCGTTATAGATATATATTTTGTCATATATGCGCCGGCCGTTTTTTTTCGCGTTATAGACCGAGTCGATCACATACTGTATAATGGGTTTTCCGTCAAGAATGTATAGAAATTTGTTCTCTCCAAGAAAAATGTCTTCACCGTAGGCTTCACGAATTTCTTTTTTGTGTTTTCTTTTGGTCATGAGGTCAAACTTGTCGTATCCGGCAAGGATCATGGCGTACGGTTTCTTTTTATTAGCGCTCATTGGGAACCCTCAAATGCAAATTGTAACATATAAAGCAAATTCGGCGGCATAATGTCAAGGAAAGATTATAAAATTGTTCCGCCTCACTCGCCGCGTATTTCGCATATATCGGCAAAGCTTTTTATGTATGCTCTGCGTTCGTGAAGTTCAGGAGAAGAGTAGGGCTTGAGCGCCGACATTTCCTTGTCGAGCAGATTGTCTGATGGTACAAATTGCTGTATATAGTACCTGTTTACACGGCCGAGAGATTGATGAATTTTTTCAAAATCATCAATCTCGGCAAAGCCCGGCACGCAGGTGGTGCGGATTTCCATGGGAACATGGAAATCCGCGAGGAGCGCAATGGTTTCTTTTATTGTGCCGAAATCAACCGGTCTTCCCGTAAGGGCGTTGTATTTCTCAGGAGATGTTTTAACATCAACGGCGGCGTAGTCGATTAATTTTTCAACCGCAAGTATTTTTGTTACGGACGGGTTTAACCCGTTTGTGTCGAGCTTTACGTCGAGTCCGGCGGCCTTCAGTTCTTTAAGGAACGGTTCTATGTCCGGATCCAATGTCGGCTCGCCGCCCGATAATGTTACGGCATTTACCAGCCTTTTTCTTTTTTTCATGAAAGAAAGAATGTATTCGGTGGAGTAACGCTCAAGCTCGTGGCTGCCCAATACAAGTTCAGGGTTGTGGCAGTAACGGCAGCGCAGATTACACCCTCCGGTAAAGAGAATTGTACAGATTCTCCCCGGAAAGTTTATAAGGGATGTTTTATATATCCCTCTGATATTCATATATGTTCATCGGATCAAGCTGAAATGTATATGTTCTTCTCTCGGAAAATTCCTCTCGCTTTCCCTTGTTCCACTGATTAACCGGACGGAAATACCCGACAACTCTTGAATAAACTTCAGCCGGTACTCTGATTTCTTTTGCGGCCATTTTGGCCTCCTTTTGCTATATATTTTAACCGGCAAATTTTACCGGTTATTTGCTTTGAGCGTCTACTTCTATTCCAAACGTTCTCAGTTCGTCGGGTGTATGCTCGTGAGGACAGAAGGAATGCTCTCCCGACAAGTAGCCATGCACAGGGCATATGCTGAATGTCGGAGTTATGGAAAAATACGGGAGCTTGTAATTTGAGGATATTTCCCTTACTAAAGCTTTTACAGATTCAATTTCGTCAATTTTTTCACCAAGAAATAAATGAACAACAGTTCCGCCGGTGAAACGCGTCTGGAGTTCGTCCTGGTGGTCAAGCACCTCAAAAAGATCATTGGTATATGATACCGGCAGATGCACAGAATTGGTATAATAGGGCTCGTCCTTACCCGCGGTTTTTATTTCCGGAAAACGTTCCTTGTCTTTTTTGGCAAGCCTGTAGCTTACGCCTTCCGCGGGTGTGGCCTCAAGGTTGTAGAAGCTGCCGGTTTCTTCCTGAAAACCCTTGATTACACCGCGCATAAAATCAAGGGTCTTTTTTGCGAATTCCTTGCCCTCAATTGATGATATATCGGTATTCAAAAGGTTGAGACAGGTTTCATTCATTCCGATAAGTCCTATTGTTGAGAAATGATTTCCCCAGTATCGGCCGTCGCGCATGCATATATCGGCGAGATAGTGCTTGGTATACGGATACAGATTGTTATCGGTAAAACCCTCAAGTACTTTGCGTTTTATCTCAAGGGAGTCCTTTGCGCTTATCATGAGTTCTTCAAGCCTTCTGAAAAAATCAGCCTCATCTTTTGAACGGTACGCAAGCTGAGGCATATTTATTGTAACAACTCCTATGCTTCCGGTGAGCGGGTTTGCTCCAAAAAGTCCGCCCCCGCGTTTTCTAAGCTCGCGGTTGTCGAGCCGCAAACGGCAGCACATGGAGCGGGCGTCTTCGGGATCCATGTCGGAATTGACATAGTTGGCAAAATAAGGAATGCCGTATTTTGCCGTCATTTCCCACATGAGGTCAAGGTTGGTATTGTCCCAGTCAAATTCCTTGGTTATATTGTATGTCGGAATCGGAAAGGTGAATATGCGGTTCTTCGAATCGCCCTCAAGAAAGACCTGGGCAAACGCCTTGTTGAAAATATCCATCTCATGCTGGAAATCGGCGTATGTGATGTTCTGCGCCTCGCCGCCTATGATTACGGCATCGCTCGCTATATTTGAGGGTACATTGAGGTCAAGGGTAACATTGGTAAACGGAGTCTGGAAGCCCACCCTTGTCGGAATATTCATGTTAAAGATAAATTCCTGCAGGGACTGCTTTACCTCCTCGTAGGTCAGTTCATCATAGCGGATAAACGGAGCGAGGTATGTGTCAAAATTTGAGAAGGCCTGCGCCCCGGCTGATTCGCCCTGGAGCGTATAAAAAAAGTTTACCACCTGGCCGAGCGCGCTGCGGAAATGCTTTGCGGGACGGCTTTCGATTTTACCGGTAACGCCGCCGAATCCCTTTATGAGCAGATCCCGCAGGTCCCAGCCGACACAGTAGGCGGAAAGCAGGCCAAGGTCGTGAATGTGGAACTCTCCGTTTATGTGGCTGTTGCGGATTGCGGGGGGATATACCCTTTCGAGCCAATACCTTGCGGTTATATCGGACGCGATATGATTGTTCAATCCCTGGAGAGAATAGCTCATATTGCTGTTTTCGTTGACCCTCCAATCGGACTTGTCAAGGTACTCATCGATGAGCTGAAGGGCTTCCTCAAACAAGTCCGCAGTTTGCCTGAGTTTCCTATGCTGTTCACGGTACAGGATGTAGGCCTTGGCGACTCTGGCGTGGCCGCGCTCAATGAGCATTTTTTCTACCAAGTCCTGGACATTTTCAACTGTCGGAATCCGGTCTTCTTTATAGAGGATTTTAAGGATATCAATAAC
>JAITPE010000047.1 GCA_031289575.1 Spirochaetia bacterium
TTTTCGCGGCAGACAGGAGAAGGCCGAAAAAAACGCCGATCCCGGCAAGCGTGAGTACAGCCGATATGGAAGGAAAGAAAACGTCGAGCATATATAACTCCGGATATTTTAGAAAGTATTATAAACCAGAATAAAATAATATCCGCTGCTTTGCAACCATTTTTCGTATACGAAAATCCTCTATAAAATGGTAGCTGCGCACCTGCGACATCCTGCCGGGAGGTTAAAAATTCTTCGTTTGCCCCCCAAAATAATTTGGCACAATTTAGCGTAATCTTCCGGGAAAGAAGAAATAGAATATAAAGAAAATTATTGATAAATTAGCAATAAAAATATATATTGATAGTATGCTGATAAAACTAAAAAATGAGGTAAAGCTATGAAAAAAAACACTCAAAAACTCTTGCTTTGCGCTGCCGCCTTAGCTGTCTTTTGCGTATCTGGCTGTGAAAACGTAAAAAAAGCGGCTCCATTCGCGGCGGCAGGTTCCTATTTCGGAACGGTGCCTTGCGCCGATTGCTCCGGCATCAATCTTGAAGTAATCCTGAACGCCGATTTCAAGTACTCAATGGCGGTTTTATACCAGGAGCGCCCAGGAACCATTCTTAAATCCGGAACATTTGCATGGGACGAGGCCGGCACAAAAATTGATTTGCAAAACGTGAATGAATCAGGATCCTTTCAATATTTTCTGCTGCAGGAAAACAAACTTGTTTTACTCTCGCCGGCCGGGAAAATAGAAGAGGGAGTGAAAACCAAAGACTACACATTAACCAAAATTGATTCGCCCGCCGCCGGAAGCGGGATTACAGCCAGGCATTGGAAATTAGTCGAATTGAACTCCCAGCCTGTAACTTTAGGCAAGGGGAACCGTGAGGCGTATATCGAATTTTCACTTGACGGAAGAGTCTCCGGCAATCTAAGCTGCAATTTTTTCAACGGCGCATTCACCCTTCAGAAAGACGGGCGAATACGCTTTGCGCAATTGGCATCCACGCAAAAAATGTGCGTGGATATGCGAACCGAAACTGAACTGCTGCGCGTACTGCAAAACGCCGACAGTTACACCTTAAACGGCAGCCAATTGATACTCAACCGCGCCCGCATGGCTCCGCTGGCGCGTTTTGAAACAAAATATCTGCCTTGAAGTCGCACAACTGAAGGCGCACAAAAAATGAGCATAAAACATCGCCCCGCAAGGGGCGGTGTTTACACAAATATAAGGGAGGACTACGGACTATGAAAGAAGTTTATGATTTTTTGAAAAAAAGCGGGACCTATTACCTCGCGACAATTGACGGCAACGAACCAAGGGTGCGCCCCTTTGGAACGGTGGATATTTTTGAAAACAAATTGTATATCCAAACCGGCAAGGTTAAAAATGTGTCAAAGCAGATACTGGCCAACCCCCATATCGAACTTTGCGCGATGACAGATAATAACAAATGGATCCGCATAGAGGCTCTTGCTGTGGAGGATGACAGGCCGGAACCCAGAAAGCACATGCTCGACGAGTACCCGTCATTGAAAGCAAGGTACGCCGTTGATGACGGCAACACTCAGGTTTTTTATCTCAAAGACGCCGTGGCAACCATTGCCTCTTTTACCGATGAACCAAGGGTAATAAAGTTTTAGCCGCATACCGAGCGTATAACAAGGCTTGCCAAAATCATTCCGGCAGTCGCGGTAACAGTAACCGCACTGCCGTTGATTACTTTTTTGGAACTGCACCACTCAACGCCCTCTGCCGCGCAGGAGCCGCGTGAGGGGCAGAAACACTGCGGAGTCCCGCAAGCGGGCTCCGCGTCCGCGCGCAGAGGAATGCGCTCCTCGCTGTAGACAACCGTAAAATTTCCGGCAAATCCGCGCTTGCGCAATCCTGCACGGACAAGGCGCGCGAGCGGGCAGCCGTTTGTTTCCCATATATCGGCGGCCTTGAGCAGTGACGGGTCAAGTTTCTGCGCCATGCCCATGCTGGAGAAAATCCGCACTCCAAGTCCGGTTGTGATTTCGATGAGGTCAAGTTTGTTGGAAAGGCTGTCGATCGCGTCGATAACATAATCGGCCTTATGAATCTCAAAATCACCGGCGGTATCTCTTGAAAATACGCGGCCTAAGGCTGTAACGGCACAGCCGGGATTTATATCAAATATGCGTTTCTTGAGGGCCTCGGATTTGAACTCGCCTATATTTGCCCTTACGGCCTGAACCTGCCGGTTAATATTGGTAACACAAACCGTATCGGAATCGACAATTGAAATGCGGCCTATTCCGGAACGCGCCAAGGCCTCGGCGCACCAACTGCCTACTCCGCCAAGGCCGAAGACTATAACATGAGTTTCGGCCATGGTCTTCATGGCATCGGCGCCCGCAAGAAGGGCCATTCGGTGAAAAGCGTGATCGGTCATGCCGCGGGTTTACAAGGCACATTTTCATGTGCCTTGTTTGGGGAATCAGAATGGAAGTATTTTACGCTCGTACTGCGCTTCGAGCGTCTCGGCAAGTCCAAGATATATGGCCGATGCCCCGCATACTATTCCTACATAACCTGCTATAATGCCTATGAAATGGTTCTCCAAAAAATTATGGGCAGCCAAAAGGCCGAATAAAACGGTAAGTGATAAGAATACAAACGGAAGAACCTTGTTTGCCTTAAGAGTACCGAAAAACATGAAGAATGTAAAGATTCCCCATAATGTAAGATACCACGCCAGATACTCAGGAGGAGTCGCTTCCGCTAATCCCAGCTTGGGCAAAACCCATATCGCTACCAGAGTGAGCCAGAAAAATCCGTACGACGCAAACGCAACTGTACCAAAAGTATTGCCGCGCGCGAACTCGAGAACTCCTACTATCGCCTGAGCTAATCCTCCGTAAAAAATGCCCATTGCCAGAACAACCGACGCAAGTTCGAAAAATCCGGCGTTGTGCAAATTAAGAAGTATTGTAGTCATGCCGAAAGCGATAAGTCCCAGAGGTCCGGGATTACCCAAATTGCTTGCCTTTTCAGACATAAATATACCTGCCTTTTAATT
>JAITPE010000102.1 GCA_031289575.1 Spirochaetia bacterium
TCCGAACTGTTATTTTGGAATTTATCTATTATTTCATTTGTCAGTGCAGTTTGTTTGGCCATAACCGCCGCCGCGTTGAGCAAAAAGGGGAAGGTCTTCATGCCGTCCATGAATCTTTCAACCGGAATGCGTTTTAGTACCGAGTGCGCGCCGGCCGTAGCGGTTTCTCCGCGATCGGCGTTGCTGTTTAAGATGTGGCGCATAACCAATTCTGTCGCGCCTACTATGAGTCTTTCACCTCTTATGGAATAGTTGTCGCCGCTGTTGTTTGGGTGAAAAAAAACACTTCCTTCTTCCAAAAGAAAGGCCGAATCAGGATAGCTATTGAGGCTGTATAGTTTTTGAAAAAATTCATCCATAACACCGTATCGCGGAGTTTATTTTTTTATTCGTTTTTGTGCACCTGAATCAGCTATGCTGATTCTTCTCTATTCCCTGTTTATTTTTTTGTTTTTGCCTTTGTCTTGGTTTTTGCCTTGGTTTTAGCTTTTGCCTTGGCTTTCGGCGCAGTCTTCGTTTTAGCTTTCGACTTGGCTTTCACCTTTGTTTTCGCTTTCGGCGCAGCCTTTGTTTTTGCGGCCGCTTTTGCCTTTGGTTTTATGCGTATCAATTCTATAACGGCCTTGAATCGCTCCTTGCTGTAAACCACAGGCACCGGATAGAGCGGGTTGCTCTCAGCGTTTGCCCATTCGGCCATCCGGGCGATGTCCTCATCCTTGATGAAATCAAAGCCTTCCGGTATGCCCATTCTCCTGTTCATTTCATAAACCGCGTCAATGAAAAGCCTTGCCTTTTCGGCGTCGCTTCCGCTGTCCGGGCCTGCTAAACTAACGGCTTCCGCGAGTTTAGCTAATTTCTTGTGCACAGCTTTTCCGTAATCATCCAACACCTTAGGCAGTATTACGGCGTTTGCGAGCCCATGAGGCGTGTTGTAAAGGCCGCCGAGCGTATGTGCAATAGCGTGAACGTTTCCTACTCCGGCTCTGGTGAACGCAAAGCCTGCTTTGTACGACGCTGTAAGCATGGCTTGCCTCGCGTCCGCGTCGCCGCCTTTTTTGTAGGCCTTTTCAAGGTTGGCAAAGATATCTCTTACAGCGTCCACTGCGTATTGTATGCTTTCCGATGTGTTATATGTCCAGCAAAGGTATGCTTCAACCGCGTGTGTGAGGGCATCCATACCCGTGGCAGCGGTAATGGCCGGTGGAAGTCCTACTGTGAGTTCCGGGTCGAGCACAGCGTAGAGCGGTATTAGCGAAAAGTCCATAATGGCGTATTTATGATGAGTTTCTGTATCGGTAATCAGCGCCGCGATGGTGGTTTCGCTTCCCGTACCCGCTGTAGTGGGCACAGCAATAAAGGGAGGGATTTTTTTCCTCACCCTGAGAAGGCCGCCGAGTTTATTTACGCTTTTATCAGGGCGTACCACTCTTGCGGCGGCGGCCTTGGCGGCATCTATAGGCGAGCCTCCTCCAACGGCTATGATTCCGTCACATCCTTCCGATTTATACAGATTGTAAGCTGCGTTCACTGTATTAACAGAAGGGTTCGGCTCAACATCGCTGAACTGAATAAAAGAAAATCCCTCCGCGGTCAGAATCTTGGCGATTCTGCCCGCGATGCCTGCCTTGACAAGCCCCTTGTCTGTTACTAACATTGGTTTTGTAACAGCGTGCTTGCGCAGAAGTTCCGGAATCTTTCCTATGCTGCCGGGGCCTTCTACTCGTATGGCCTTGCGCCATGGCATGGCCTTGGCTCCATAATTAAAAACAAACTGAAAAATTCGGCAAAATGTGGTATTCATAAGCAACTCCTTTTTTTGTGTTTAATAAAATCATGTTATAATATTTCGAATATTCAATAAGGTTCAATACGCATGAGAACCAAATAATATAGTTTTATAGGGGTCTAATAATTTTAGAGAAAGAATCAGACTATCTAATCCCGTATTAATATCAATACTTTTATATTACACTTCCAGTTCTTTTGTCAATAGCTTTCTTTATATATTTTGGTAAATTTTTTGTGCATTTTTGTACATTTTTTGTGCATTTTGCCTGCGGCTGTATACAATCCGCTCTAATTTGCTGCCCAAATTTTTTTCATAAAAAATGAAAAAATATGGCCAATGTCCTTGACCGCCGAATAGCATTTAATTTTGTATTAAAAAATGAAAATAATCGCGTTTCTCGGAAATCCGGGCAGACAGTACGCCAGAAACCGGCATAACGCCGGTTTTATAGCGGGCGAATACTTCTGCGACAAGCATTCCATAAAGCCGGGGCAAAAAAAATTTTCCTCTTTCGTTGGAACCGGCACGGTAAACGACACAGAGCTCTGTTTGCTGTTTCCACAGACATTCATGAACAACAGCGGCGAGGCCGTTGCCAAAGCGCTTAACTTTTACAAGGAAAAGGCCGCCAACATCATAGCGGTGCACGATGAGATTGAGCTGCCCTTCGGCAAATTAGCCTTAAAGTTCGGCGGCGGTCACAAGGGACACAACGGCCTGAGATCAATCATAGACCATGTGGATACGGCCGATTTCGCAAGGCTGCGTTTCGGCGTGGGAAGGCCGGACAACCCGGAAATCGATGTGGCCGATTATGTACTTGGAAACTTTTTTTCCGAGGAGATGAGCCGTATTATTGAACTGCTGCCCGAGACAGCGGCTATCCTTGAGAAAGAGATAGCCGCTGAGAGATAGGCCGGCAATGAGAGACGGCCGGAAGCAATCCACGCATAGCAGAAGCTATGCGTGCCTGTAGCCATGAATTCTTGCGAAAAACGCGCCGGCGGTAGCCACAGCCGTGCGTTTGGCCTTCTGCAATAGGTTTTGTCTCTTGAGGTTGAAGATATAATCGGCATATATTTTGTCCGATATGGCAATATGAGTGAGGATCCAGTCCCGCAAGTAACGGGCAAAATTATTGGGAACAAATTTCTTTCCGTCTTTGAATGCCTGAACCGCCTGCGCCAATTCATTGACAAAATCGCGGTGCTCCTTCTTGTGTGCCTCTATATTGGGATACCTTACTTGCTCCAAAAGCTTCTCTTCGGCATTAAAGTGATACTTTGTGTAATCTACCGCCTCGGCAACGGCTTGCGCAAAACTCTCTGTGGTTTCACCATTGAGGCAGGCCAAGAATAAGTTGTTTGTAAGCTGAACTAATTGCTTGTGCTGCTGATCTATAAGAGGGATTCCCAATTCGTACCGTTGTGTCCATGTTACAAGTTCGTTATCTTTCATTTTTTCTCCATCCTCCTGTATTCCAATAGGCAGGAACCAAGTAAACCTACCTGAATATTTACAAAATACCATTTATTTTTGATTTGTCAAGACTATTTGTATGTTTTGTGTTTTTCATAGAAATTACGCACCATTATCATCTAAAATGTCAAAGTAATTCATGAAGCAACCGGAAGAGCCAATAATATAGAACAGCAAATAAAAATATTGACAAAAAAGTTAAAATAACAGACCAATTATATTGGAGCGTAAAGGATTTCAAATGCAAACTAATATATCAACATGGACCGAATTGAGAATTGAAATAGATAAATGTATAAAAGATGATAATCTTCAAATTAAACCGTTGAATATTGCAAAATGGAATGAAATTGAACATAAAATTATAAATCATTTTACCGGACTTAATAATGGTTTTACATGGATGTGGGAAAATAATATTTTAAATAAATTTGACCATTATACAAAAGAAATATCTGATTTTAGTATTTTATCAAAAATACTTTTAGAAATTATTGATAAAAATGAATTGATATGGTTATTTTTGGAAGACAATTTAAATTTGCAATCGAAATATTGGGGATATACCGGGAAAATAAATGATATTGTAAAATTACTTGGTGAACTGCCTTTATATGATTTTTATATAATTTCAAAAAAATTAAAATGGATAATTGGACAAAATCACGAAGATATAGTTTTTAGCTACGGAGAAATCGCAAAAGAATTAAAAATTTATTTTACAAATGAACAATGATAAGAGAAAAATGGATGATCTCGGAAGATTACCGTGAAAATGATGATATTTTTGGTAATTTTCACGGTAAATAAAATGAAAAACATCCTTATAGCAATAATCGCGTCTTCTAATCCATCTCAAGAATTATTTTTCTTGATTCCTCTTCCTGAATAGAGCGCGCCATAGCCCGGAAGTCCGCGTAGTTTTCGGGCGGAATACGGTATGTCTTTATCCGCAGTTCCGAGTTTATTGATATTATTCCGTCCGCGCAGCTGTAAACAAAGGATACCTCAAAAAGGGCATGCTTTATTGTTTTATCTTTCGGCAGATTAATCGGCTTGCAGCCGGGCGGCAGATTAATCCTCAACGCGGATTTGCTCAAAAATTCACCGGCAACCTCAATCGGAAATTTTCTGGAACTGTTCATCGCATACGACAGGTAGTACTTGGATTCATCCGGAAAGGGAGAGAAAATGAGTTCCTTTTCCGCCTTTGAAGCAAAGTTTGTAATGCTCACATCGTATGCGTAGTGAACAGGATTATCTCTTGAGGAACTTATGACCGTAAGTCCCGACACTGCCGCGCCGGGGAAAAATTTATTCCAGTACTCTGTAGTTGACTGTTCTTTTTTTGCAATATCATCAAGGCTTTCTCTGGCATCCGCCGCCGGGTCACCGTGTTTTTCAATAGTCCTTTTTATAACGGCGCTTCCGTCGTTTTTAAGGTCAATGATTGTTGTTACATTATCTACATTCGGGGCGTATTTAGGGTTTTCGGTTTTTACGAAGCGCCACGTTTTTTCATTGATTACAAGAGCGTTGACATTCCGCTCATTAGAGGCCATCTCAAGGTACGATGTTTTATCTCTTGTGCCGTCAAGAAAAATTCCGCCGTCAATATCGGCATAGCAAATGGCATGATTAAATTCACCGATTGACGGCACGTTGAGATTGACCGTTCCCTTGTTCCTTGTTTCTACGAGCGCTATCGACGCGTCTATTCCGGCCTCGCGCAGAAACGCCGCGAGTACAAGCGCAATATCCTTGCAGTCGCCCATTCGTGTGCGGTAGGTCTTGTCGGTTGAGCGGGGCTGCAACGCGCCGATTCCAAGTTCAAATCCGACATAGCGTATGGAATCGGTAACGTGATTGTATATCTTGCGGACTTTTTCCTGCGGTGTGTCGTTTCGCGAAATCAGCGCGTCCAAATCCTTTTTCATTTCATCGCTTATGATTATTTTATCCTTAAGAAGAGAGCGGTACCACGAGGCAAAGGCGTCCCAGTCCTTGTACGATGAAAAATATAACGCCGGCAGAATTTCGGAACGCGGAGGCATAGCCGTTTCGTGTTTGTACGCTTCGAGCGTGTCAAATTCGGCATTGTAGAAAATCCGTCCGTTCCGTTTTTCTTTTTTAATCTTTGAGCTGTCAATATCCCTTGTGAAAGAATATATTTTTGCGCTGTCCGGATGACTCAGCGCAGCGTGGTAGAGAACCATCGGGTAGGAGCCGCCGGGATAAAATGTTTCGCTAAAGGCGTTCCTGTACTCAGCAGCGCCCGTATTTTTAAGCGTGTAGCTGAAATCAAGAATGCTTCCCCTTTTCAAATCGGACACCGGAATCATTACCGCTTCCAGATTATAGTACAGCCTGCTTTCCGGGTCGGAGAGCTGCTTGGTGTAGCGGTCGGTTATGTCGGATATTTCCGCGCCGTTTATTACCCTGCAGCGGATGTTTTCTATGAAATCAATACCGGGCTCATATACTATGTACTGATTATTGAAGTCATCTACTGCAATATCATCATATATCTTTACTATGCAGCGCACATATTTTTCGTAAGATATGTCTTTATTTACACAAAAAACCTGTTCGTTGAGCAGATACACGGCCGTTTGATTTTTCCATGTACTGTCAGATTCCGCCTCGAGCTCGCTTATCTCGCCATTCCATATTTCACCCGCGAGAATATTATCGCGGCCGTGCAGAAAATCAAGGTATTGCTTAAGCGCGTGATTTGACGGATTCCGTTTTATCGATTCATTCAGGTAAAAAACGGCAAGGTCTTTTTTGCCGGTTTTGTGATATACCATGCCTATCCTGTATAACGTTTCGCTGTTATTCGGCGAGCGCTTAAGCGCCGCCGAAAGCGTTGGTATTGCCTTCTGTTCTCCCTCAAGCCTTTCGATATATGACGCGAGCATCAGCAAAAGGCTTATATCGTTCGGCCTTCGCCCTGCCATTCCCTGAATAACAGAGAGGCTTCTTTCGGGCTTGGCGGAATATTCGATTGCCTGCCGCAATTTTGTGAAGGCCTCGTAATTTGACGAATCAAACATATAAAGCTTTTCTAACGAGTCAAGGGCGGGGCCGTATTCATTGTCTTGAATATGGGCTACGGCCGTGTAGTAGAGCGCGCGCGAGGGATAGCCTATATTTGTAAAGCTTTCGGAGATCTTCGCGAGTTCATTATTCCAGTTATTGGCCGCGTAAAAATTGGCGAGAGCGGTGGTGTAAAAAAAACGGGATGAATCGGCCTTCTTGAGTTCCTCAACTATGGGACATGCCTTATAAGAAAACCCCTGGCGCAGATTTATCATTGCCGAGGCAAAAAGGGACTCTGTGTTCCTGTTCATTGCCGCAATGGATTTTTGGAAATGCTCATCCCTCGCCTCGTATGAATCAAGAGACATTCCGCTGTAGTATTGCGCCGCCGCGTAATACGGGCTTTCGCTGTTTATGTAGGAGCAAATTCGCAGAGTGTCGCTTGTTCCGTTCAAATTGAGGCCGCTCCTGTACAAGAGGTACCCCCTTCGCAGCAGGGCGCAGTCATGAGCTGCTCAATGGATTTTATCGAATCAGCGGACGCCGGCACGGGTACAATAATCCCCGGAAGAACCGCTTATTTCCGCGCACTGCAGGAGAGCGATCCCGAAAAAGATTCGGCCGGCGAGCTTCTGCTGCGAAGGGGGTACCTCTTGTACAGGAGCGGCCTCAATTTGAACGGAACAAGCGACACTCTGCGAATTTGCTCGTACATAAACAGCGAA
>JAITPE010000118.1 GCA_031289575.1 Spirochaetia bacterium
GAAAAAACCGCGGATGTCGTCATAGGCCCGTACCAGTCTCCAGGTATAGGAGAAAAACTGCGCGGCTATTTTTCTTCCCAAGACCGCGCTATGATGCCGCAGCCTCTTTTTCTCTCTCAGGATACGGATGACTTTAAGAGCCGCCTCGCCCCCGGGCTTGCCCAAAACGCCGGATGGCACAGTTGGATCACCATCACTCACGGCTGCGAGAACTTTTGCGCATATTGCATTGTCCCATATGTAAGGGGCGCCCTCATATCATTCCGCTCGGCCGATATAATTGAACACGCCAAATCGCTCATTGGAAACGGCGTACTTGAGATAACCCTTTTGGGGCAGAACGTCAACCAGTTTGGGCATGACACCGGCGACATTCCGTTTTTTTCTCTTCTTGAAAAAACGGCCTCGCTTCCGGGCCTCGCGAGGCTTAACTTTCTCACATCGCACCCAAAGGATTTTTCGCGGGATATCATCCGTGTCATTGCCGATAATCAAAATATATCACGGAGCATACATCTGCCGCTTCAAAGCGGATCAGACAGGATTCTTGAACTCATGAACCGATCGTACACAATGCGTCATTACTACACCCTTATAGAGTCAATCAATAATCTGCTGCCCGAGCATTCGGTGACAACAGACCTCATCGTCGGCTTCCCGGGAGAAACTCAAGATGATTACCTCGCGACACTGCGCGCAGTAGAGAGCATACGCTTTGACGATGCCTATATGTACGCCTATTCCGCAAGAGAGGGAACGCCTGCCGCGGCCATGAATGAAACGATCAGCGCCGGTGAAAAAACAGCAAGGCTATCCGGCCTCATAGATCTGCAGAGAAACATATCAAGAGATAAACTGCTCGGCAGGGTGAACCGCGTTGAGGAAATAATACCGGAAAGGGTAAGCCGCCGGAACGAAACCGAACTCATGGGGCGGACGTTTCTCAATCATCCGGTTGTGATTTCCGGCTCACCGCAGGACATAGGCAGGCGGGTCAAGATAAGAATAGATGCCGTCAGCGGATCAACCCTTAGAGGAATACAAATTGCGTAGGATCGCTTTTTTGATAATCCTCGCCTCGCTCCCTCTCTTTGCCGCGGAGGAGGATGATATGTTTGCAAAGATCAGCGCGCTATCCTTTAAAAAGGATAGCGCCGAACTGCAGAAGACCGCGGCAGCGTTCCTCAAGAAATTTCCCGCAGGAAAATACGCCGCGGATGTAAGCATGGTTCTCGCGGAAAATGAGGACGATCCGGAAACCGCCGTTAAGAAATACAAATCGCTCATGACCAAGTACAAAACTTACGGCAGGAGAGACCTGGCTCAGTTACGCGTCTGCGAAATATACGAACTTCAGGGCGACTGGAAAACCCTTGCCAATGAATCCCTTGCCGCGCTCAAAAATTTCCCCCAAAGCGCCTATACCGGAGACTTTCAGCTTTTATACTGCGGGGCCGAAACCAATCTCTACAGGTACAACCAAAGCAGCGGCGCGGCCAACGACATTATAAAGCACGAAAAGAACAAGGACACGAACGCTCACGCCATGCTGTTTTCGGCCAATGCCGAACGCTACAGAACAGGGTACTCAAGGTCATACGTTTACGCTCTCAGGGAAATACTGATAGAATACAAAAAACACAATATTTACCCGGCGGCTATTCTGCTCATGGGCGACTTCTATGAAAAAACAGGGAATCCCGGCAAGGCGCTTGCCGCGTATACGGATTTAAAAACAAAATATCCCCGCGCGCCCGAAACGGCCATGATGAGAGACAGGCTCGCGGCCCTCGAGGAAAAAGGAACAAAGCCCGAAGAGTACATTCCCGACAAGAACACTATTGATAAATCGCAAAAAATAGATCTCGCGTACAGAACTTCCGCTGAAGAGAGGGAGAACTCATCTTACTATTCTGTTTCGGTAGGGCCGTTAGACTCGGAGAAAAGGGCGGCCGAAATTCACAAGATACTCCGGAAATTCGGCGCCGTAAAAACCGTGCGCCGAAATGACGGATTTTACCATTATGCCGGACGCTTTGGAACAGCGCAGGACGCCTTGGGCGCAAAAATACGCATAGCAGAAGAATATGGAATAAACGGCAACATTGTCCGTTTTGCCGGCGATGAAAATCAGCGGTACATATACGGAGAGGAAAAATGAACCTCAAGATGACTCCCATGCTGAAACAGTATATGGAAATAAAAGAGCAGCAGAAGGATGCTATTCTTTTTTTCAGAATGGGTGATTTCTACGAGATGTTCCTTGATGACGCCTACACCGCGTCCAAGATTCTTGATATTGCCCTCACCTCCCGCCAGAACGATGTGCCCATGTGCGGAGTGCCGTACCACTCGGCGGACAACTATATAGCGCGGCTCATTAAGGCGGGCAAAAGGGTTGCAATCTGCGAACAGATCGAAACAGCTCCGGAAAGCTCTCTCATGCGCAGAGAGGTTGTGCGCGTAATCACTTCGGGAACACTTATTGAATCAAATCTGCTTGAATCCGATGACAACAATTTTTTGGCGGCCGCCGTTCTCGATAAAGAGAGTATGGGCATTGCCTTTGTTGATATATCGACCGGCGATTTTTATATATCATCAATGAAAAAATCGGCATCGCTCTTCCGCTGTGAAATGACGCGCTTCAATCCGACCGAGATAGTAATAAACGACACGAAAGACGACGCCGACAGCGATTTTCTTGATTACATAAACAAGCGCGGCATTCCCATGTACCGCATAAACAAGTGGCTCTACGATACAGACTACATGAGAAAAAGCATCTGCGATGTTTTTCAGACGGCGGGAACTAAGGGGCTGGGCATTGTTGAGGATATTGATATTGTCACTGCCGGATCAATCATTCAGTATTTAAAAGAAACACAGCGCAAAACTTTTGAGCATCTAAAACCGCCCAAGAGGCTGCTGCCATCGGACAGGATGCTTCTCGATGAGGCTACAATCGGAAGCCTTGAACTCGTGCGCAATCAACAGGACGGCTCGCGGGAAAGAACCCTCTTCTCGCTGCTCAACCGCACGCAGACACCCATGGGCAGGAGGCTCCTTGAAAGAAATATTCTGCAGCCGCTCCTTTCAAAAACAGAAATTGAAAGGCGCCTTTCAATTGTGCGCCGCGTAAACGAAAACCAGGCTCTGTCCGCCGCTCTCTCTGTGCCGCTCAAAGGCATATACGACATTGAACGCATTATATCGCGATTTACGCTCGGGAAAATTATTACAAAGAATTTCATCTCGGCGGCCGAATCAATATCGCACTCAATGGATATAAAAAAGATTATGCGGGATGATGAATCCCTCTCCGAACTCGCGGAGCGGATTCCGGACTGCGGCGATCTTGCCGAAACAATACAAAGAACCATTGCCGGCGACCCTGCTCTCAACCCGGAACAGGGGCGCGTAGTAAAGGAAGGCTACGATGAAGAACTTGACAGGCTTTACTCGCTGCGGAGCAATTCAAAGGAATGGGTTGTGCAGTATCAGGAGGAGGAAAAACTCAAGGTAGGCGCGTCCACTCTCAAGGTGCGCTACAATAAAATCATAGGCTACTACATTGAAATAAGCAAAGCCCAGGCCGGGAACCTTCCCAAGGAATACTACAGAAAACAAACGCTCATAGGCTACGAACGCTTTACAACCGACAAGCTCCAGGAATTTGAGCAGGATATTCTTTCGGCATCGGATAAAATAATCGAAAAAGAAAAAGCAATCATAGATAATCTTTGCGCCGAAATACGGAACCGCAGAGCGGACATTCAGGCTATGGCCGAGACAGTCGCCGAAATAGACTTCTATGTATCTTTAGCCGCGGCCGCGTCGGAGAACCGCTTTGTTATGCCGTCCATAAACGAAAACGGCGTTACCTTTGTAAGAGAGGCGCGCCATCCGGTTGTCGAAAAGTACTATACAGAGGAAGTCTTTATTCCAAATGATATAATATTTGACGGCAGCGAAAATATCATACAAATAATTACCGGGCCTAATATGTCGGGCAAATCAACCTACATCAGAATGAGCGGAATAATTCAGCTCATGGCGCAGATAGGCTCTTTCGTGCCGGCTAAGGAGGCTGATTTTCCTATAGTTGACCGCATTTTTACACGCATAGGCGCATCGGACAACATATCGCGCGGAGAGTCAACCTTTCTTGTTGAAATGAACGAGACCGCGAACATTGTAAACAACGCTACAGAGAATAGCCTGATCATCATGGACGAGGTCGGACGCGGAACCAGCACCTATGACGGGCTATCCATAGCGTGGGCTGTTGTTGAATACATACTCCGCTATATCAAAGCAAAAACAATGTTCGCTACGCATTACCATGAACTGACACAGCTCGGCAAAAAACAGGGCATTGTGAACTATAATATTATGGTAAGCGAAACCGTCAAGGGAGTTGACTTTCTGCACAAGGTGGCGCCCGGGGCATCCGGAAAATCATACGGCATTCATGTGGCAAAGCTCGCCGGGCTGCCTGCCGGAATAATCTCAAGGGCCTCGGGCATACTTGATAAGCTCGAAAAAAATTCATCTCCCAAAAGCCGGATAGATTCGGACTCATCAGACTCATCCGAACAATTAGAAATATTCAACTCGTCAAATCATATAGTAATACAGGCTATAGAAAAAATAGACTGCGAATCAATAACCCCGATAGAAGCGCTAAACGAACTTAACAGGCTCAAAAGACTCATAAAATAGAGAGAGCAAATTATGATTGACATTCTTTGAAACAAAAATTTGAGTATAAAATGGCATTTTAAAAGCATTTCCAAGAGGGCATATGGCTGATCAATTTAAAATAGAGAACTATCTTCCTAACTCTTTTATTCTGATTGAAGGAAAGAGGGACGCGCATAATTTTTATATTATAAAAAGCGGGAAGGTAAAGGTTTCGAGGGCAAACCCTGTAATGGCCGAGGAACCGAGCAGCATTCTGGGGCCGGGCGACTTTTTCGGGGTTATTTCCTGTATGAGCGGACAGGCAAGGATTGATACATCGCAGGCCACTGAAAATGTTTCACTCATCTCTGTGGAAAAGGAGCTGTTCGGCACGCTTATTCAAAAGAACCCCGCGGTAGCCATGAAGATTATACGGTTTTTCAGCAAGAAGCTGAGGCTATTTGACCACGCAATAGCGAATATAACCTTTACAAAAACAACGCCGGACACCCCAAGCAATTTGTTTAACATAGGAGAGTACTATCTTAAAAAGAAAGCCGCTAATAACGCGGTGTATGCATACCAGCGCTATATCCAGTATTGCCCAAACGGCGAAAAAGTGGACACTGCCATAGCAAGGCTGCAGTCGCTCAAGGCTCCGCTCAAAACTCCCGAAAACCCCGACATGCAGTTTACAACAAGAATATACAGAGACAACGCGATAATCTTTTGCGAATGCGAGCCGGGCAATGAATTGTTCATTATACAATCGGGCAAGGTAAAAATAACAAAAATAATTGATGAAGAGGTGCTCTTGGCGGTTTTAAAGCCGGGGGATATTTTCGGCGAAATGGCGCTTCTTGACGATTCGCCAAGAAGCGCGTCCGCAATCAGTTTCGGCGACAGCCAAATGATTGCCGTAAACAGGCATAATTTTGAGTCAATGGTTCAAAAACAGCCGCTGATGACGACAAGGCTTATTCAGCTTTTGAGCGAAAGAATATGGACAGCCTACCGCCAGCTCGAAAATCTGATGATCAATAACGATGTGGGCCGGCTCTACGACATGCTGCTGATTCAGGTTGAGAAACAAAAAATTCCCATTCTCCCGAAGACACCGCACAACTTTGA
>JAITPE010000171.1 GCA_031289575.1 Spirochaetia bacterium
AATATAGAACCGCCTCGCATACATGATTTGATAAAATTATATCAGATGTGTATGGAATATGATGATCGGTTCTTAACGATACTTGATTATTGTATTGTGTTAAATAAATATCATTCAAATGTCCGTTATCCAAATGAAATTTCTCCTGACGATACAATAGCAAAACGTGCCATTGACAAAGCTCAACAGGTCTATGACTTTTGCGCATCAAAAATACCGGAGATGGAGAAGTGTGAGTAGTCTCCATGCCGAGAAAAACCTGTTGCCAATAGCGGCGTCTCTCGCCGCTATCGGTATTGACTGCGGCTCAACCGTGTGTAAGGGCGTTCTTGTGCGCTCCGGTGTGGTCGCGCTTGCGCTGGACAGGCCGACCGGCTGGAATCCCAGGGAAACGTCCGCGGATATTGTGCGCTGCCTGCTCAATGAAGGTGCGTTCTCCCGCGCCGAGGTTACGGTAACGGCCACCGGTTATGGGCGTATGCGCGTAGAGGATGCGGACACGTGTATCACCGAAATCACCTGCCACGCGCGGGGGGCGGAGTTCTTGCGGCGTGGTGTTCGTACCGTGATAGACATCGGCGGGCAGGATTCCAAGGTGATTGAAGTGCGGGACGGGCGGGTCAGTGCGTTTCAGATGAACGATAAATGCGCCGCCGGAACCGGACGCTTTCTTGAAATGACGGCGATACGTTTAGGCGTTACTATCGAAGAACTGGGTCATCTCGCGTGCGGTGAAGTTTGTCCCATCAACAGTATGTGTGCCGTGTTTGCCGATTCGGAGATAGTGTCCCTGCTCGCGGCGGGAGAGAGCCGGCAGGCAATTGCGGGCGGCGTGATTGCCGCGATTGCCGCGCGTACGGCCGCCATTGCCGCGAAAATCGCGCTGAATCCGCCGGTGCTCTTGACCGGCGGCCTGGCGTCGCTGGAATCGCTCGCTCTGGCGCTGGAAGCGCGGCTGAACGTAGCGGTAGAAACTTCTCCCCTGTCCCGCTTCGCCGGAGCTATCGGCGCTGCCCTGTGTAACGAGCGGCCAATGTGATGGCGTTCCAAATGCGGTATTTTTTTGCCTGCACGCTTGTTAGCTAAAGCAGAGGCGCAGCAGAAATATTACGAAAAGAATAGCTGTTACAATGCTGATGTCTTTCAGTTTGCCGGTAAACACTTTCAGGATAACATAGCTCATAATGCCGTACACGATGCCTTCGGCAACGCTATAGCCAAAGGGCGTTATTATAATGGTGAAGAATGCCGGAATACCTTCGGTGGGGTCTTTGAAGTCGATTGTGGTAACGGCCTGCATCATCAAAAAGCCCACAAAGATGAGGGCGGGACCTGTCGCCGCACTGGGTATCAGCAGGAACACGGGCGCAAGGAAGAGCGACAGCAGGAAGAGTATCGCTGTCACGAGGGAGGTAAGGCCGGTTCTGCCGCCGACGGCAACGCCGACCGAGCTTTCGCCATAGCTGGTAACGGTTGAGGTGCCGAGCGCGGCGCCAACGACTGTCCCGATAGCATCGGCCAGGAATGCCTGTTTTACCCTGGGTATTTCGCCGTTTTTCATCAGTCCTGCCTGCTGGGTAACGCACACAAGCGCACCAATTGTGTCAAAAATATCGACAAAGAGGAAGGTAAACAGCACGATAAAGAACTTTAGTGTTAAAAGATTCTCAAATTCAAACTGGAAAAAGAGCGGCGCGGCGGGAATATCGATTGGCGTCCAGCCTCCCGCCGGAACGCTTGTGACGCCGAATGGAATTCCGATTATCGTCGTAGCGAGGATTCCGATAAGAACCGATCCGCGCACTTTCAGGGAGTAAAGAATGATGATGACCGCGATGCCAATAAGGGCAACGAGCGCGCTCCCCGATGTAAGGTCTCCCAAAGCAGTGATTGTACCGCTATCGCCTATGACGATGCCGCTGTTCACCAGGCCTATCAGCGCGATAAGTAGTCCTACTCCGACAACGACAGACTTTTTGAGGTTGGCCGGTATCGCCTTGACAATCGCTTCGCGCACGTTGAACAGGGACATGATGATGAACAGTATGCCCTCGATGAAGACTGCGGTCAGCGCAATCTGCCAGCTATACCCCATCCCAAAAACCACCGTGTAGGTGAAGAAAGCGTTGAGTCCCATGCCGGGCGCCAGAGCCACCGGCAGATTGGCGGCAAAGGCCATGATAAGCGTGGCGATAGCCGCCGAGAGCGCGGTTGCCGTAAATACGGCGGAGGGCGGCATGCCGGTCTCGCCGAGCATACCCGGATTCACCGCGAGAATGTACGCCATGGTCATGAATGTGGTAAGCCCCGCGACAATCTCACGCGAAACGGTCGTGCCGTTAGCGCTCAGCTTAAATATTTTTTCCATAAGGCCTCTTTTGAAAAACAAGCATGGCATGAAAAAGGGCTTTGCGCAAGCAGCGATGAAACCTTTTCCTCCGCGTTCTCCGCGTTCTCCGCGGTTAAAAATTCTTGACCATGGCGCTTTACAGAAAAGGGGAAGTTGACTAAATTCTCCGAGTGTCGTACAATATTTTATATTTTCGTGCCGAAATTTCTCAAAAAATATAAAAAAACTTGACAATGTATCATATTTATGATACATTAAATTATGTATAAAGACTCTTGTGTTATATATTCAGGGCCTTGTTATACCTTAAAAATTAAGGCAGGATTATTTTGACAGGAATCCAGGAGGGAAGTAATGGAAGCAACATTTGATAAATTTATTAATAACGATCCCGATGAAAAGAAAATGTTCGAAAAAGAATATAATGATTTTCTATTATCAGAATTTGTATTGGAAAAGATGGAAAAAGAAAACATTTCTGTAAGGACATTGGCAAAAAAAGCAGGAGTATCACCTACTGTAATACAAAAAATAAGAAGCAATAACGCGGAAAAAATAAATTATAAGGCATTTACGAATATAATAAATTCGTTAGGGTATAAAATAAATATAGAAAAGATACAGTAAGAAGAAAAATCAATGTAAAGCGGCACAAAAACTTCGTCTAACAGGTCTGTATGCGCGCAGACCGCAAGCGGTCTATGCGCGCAGACCGCTTGCGGTCTGACGCCGCCTTACGGCGGCTCGGGCTATATGCAGCCGGAACCGTAGGCGAAAAACCGGCAAAATTTGATCAAAATAATAGAATATTGACAAAAAATCATTGACAAAAGCATTAGGAAATGATATATATAGTACACTTTGGTTCTTATGCAAATTGACATTTTTCGGATAAAATGTTACAGCGTTTTTAATGTCTCTGGCAAAGAAATTACATCTAAAGGGAGGAAAGAATGAAAGAAAATTCGGAATTACGTGCTTTGGCGAGAAGTCAACTACAGGGAAGTTGGCTCGCGGCGGTTGGAATGGTTTTGATTTATTGTATCATTATCGGTATATCCAGCATTGTGGTTATTGGGCCAATAATCTTAGGGGGCCCTTTGGCTGTTGGATTTTACGGATATTTTATTCGAAAAGCACGTGGAGAAACGACTAAACTTGAGAATCTATTTGACGGGTTTACACTATTTATCCCAAGTTTTTTGTTATATTTACTGGAATTAATTTTTCTTATGTTGTGGACTTGTTTGCTTATTGTCCCTGGAATCATAAAAACGCTCAGTTATTCCATGGCATTATTTATTTTGCGAGATGATCCGAGTATTGGTTCACTAGAAGCTATAACTGCAAGCCGAAAAATGATGAATGGTTATAAAGGTAAACTCTTTGGTTTATACCTGAGTTTTATTGGTTGGGGTTTACTTTGTTGCCTGTCGTTAGGAATTGGTTTTTTATGGCTTGTTCCCTACATAAGTCTTTCGGTGGCTAATTTTTATGAAGATATAAAATAACATCGCCAAATCGGGCTGTCAAACCGTCGTATTGACAATACAAAAATACATGAATATATTTGAAATTATGGAGGACAATGTGGAAAATATGATTTTTTGCCAGAGTTGCGGGATGCCGTTGGGCAAAGATGAGGATTTTGGAACAACTGTGGATGGAACCAAAAACAAGGACTATTGCGCCTATTGTTATAAAGACGGGGAATTTACCCAGGATATAACCATGGAAGGCATGATTGAACTGTGTGTGCCGTTTATGGCAGAGGCAAGAAAGGACATGACTGCGGAAATGGCACGGAAAAGTATGCGGGAGTGGTTTCCCTCGTTAAAAAGCTGGAAGACTTCTTAATAAATTATAGACCGCCGCCTTCGGCGGCGGCATACTTTCCGCTTGTTTCAAAATTACGGGTTGAAAATCAAATAAAAAACGCAGAGATCGCAGAGTACGCGGAGAACACGAAAAGATATGAAACACATACGTTTTCTCTGCGTTCTTTGCGTCCTCTGCGGTTTTCTTCTTTTTTTTATTCCTCCCTCTCGGCATCCAAATCCCCACCCATCCTATACTTTATATCATAGTTGACAATAAAGTCAAGCTCCTCCTCAGAAAAACCGTAGTGTTTCGCCAGAACGCGGTCGATTTCGTCAATGATGTGCTTGCAGTCTACTCTTTTCTTGTAGCGATTTCTACGCGCTTTTTCGCTCGTGATGAGCTATAAAATCGTCAAGTTCCCAGACGAGCGCTTTAACGCCCTGGCTATGCAATGTGTTATGGCATTGCAGAATAAAATCAGTAACGCCATATTCATTAAAAAGGTCAACAACTTTTTTCCCGGTCATGCCTTTTTCGATTTTATAACTTTCAACGCAGAAAATAA